>JANMXB010000104.1:0-2382 GCA_031380765.1 Pseudomonadota bacterium
CCATGATGTGGCCGACGTGGAACGGCCCGTTGGCATAGGGCAGCGCCGTCGTGACGAAGATCTTGCGGGGGGAGGACATCGAAAGGACCGGACCAAAGGGGCGATTCTAGCAAAGCACGAAGGGTCTCTGGGCCGAATTAGTGTTTCGCCGCAGGGATTTGGGTACACTTGCGCTCCCCGGAAACCGCATACAGCAGGCCCTACCCCATGTCCCTCAGCGAAGCCCAGGTCCAGTCCGCCCTCAAGGAACTGGTCGACCCGAACACCGGCAAGGATTTCATCGCCACGCGCTCGGCGAAGAACATCAAGATCGCGGGCGCCGATGTGTCCCTGGACATCGAGCTCGGCTATCCGGGCAAGAGCCAGTTCGATCCGATCCGCCGCCAGGTGCTCGCCAAACTGCGCGCGCTTCCCGGCGTGGGAAACGTGAGCGTGGGCGTGACGAGCAAAGTGGTCTCGCATGCCGTGCAGCGCGGCGTGAAGCTGATCCCCGGCATCAAGAACATCATCGCAGTCGCGTCGGGCAAGGGCGGCGTGGGCAAGAGCACGACAGCGGCGAACCTGGCGCTCGCGCTGGCGGCCGAGGGCGCGAGCGTGGGCATGCTCGACGCCGATATCTACGGCCCTTCGCAGCCCACGATGCTCGGGATCAGCGGAAGGCCGGAATCGAAGGACGGCAAGGGTCTGGAGCCCATGGAAGGCCACGGCATCCAGGCAATCTCGATCGGTTTCCTGATCGACGTGGACACGCCCATGGTCTGGCGCGGCCCGATGGTCACGCAGGCGCTCGAGCAACTGCTCAAGGAAACGCGCTGGCGCGACGTCGACTACCTCATTGTCGATCTGCCGCCGGGCACCGGCGACATCCAGCTCACGCTGGCGCAGAAAGTGCCCGTCACCGGCGCGGTGATCGTCACCACCCCGCAGGACATCGCGCTGCTCGATGCGAGGAAGGGCCTCAAGATGTTCGAGAAGGTCGGCATCCCGATCCTGGGCATCGTGGAGAACATGAGCACGCACATCTGCTCGAATTGCGGCCACGAAGAGCATATCTTCGGCGCGGGCGGGGGCGAGCGCATGGGCAAGGACTATGGCGTGGAATTGCTGGGCAGCCTGCCCCTGGACATCGCGATCCGCGAGCAGACCGACTCGGGCAGGCCGACCGTGGTTGCCGATCCCGACGGACGCGTTGCGGAGATCTACCGCGCCATCGCGCGGCGCTGCGCGGTGAAGATCGCTGAGAGCCAGAAAGACATGACCGCCAAATTTCCCAACATCGTGGTGCAGAACACGTAGCGATTGGAGCAGGGACACCTGACGGTTTCCCCGCACCCCTTCCCTAACGCTGCCTTCGCTCAATGCTATGAAAGTTTACGGAGATGTCTGGTCGGGCAACTGCTACAAGGTCAAGCTGGCGCTGACGCAGCTCGGCTTGCCCTTCGAGTGGGTGCCGGTGGACATCATGAAGAGCGAGTCCCGCACGCCGGAATTCCTCGCGAAGAATCCGAACGGGCGGGTTCCGACGCTGGAACTGGACGATGGCACCTGCCTGGCCGAGTCGAACGCGATCCTGTGGTATCTCGCCGAGGGCACGCCGCTGGTTCCGACTTCGCGCCTGGAGCGCGCGCAGGCGCTGCAGTGGATGTTTTTCGAGCAGTACAGCCACGAGCCGAACATCGCCACTTCGCGCTACATCATCCGGTACCTGGGCAACCCGCCGGAGCGCCGCGAAGCCCTTGCGGCCAGGGTGGAGCCGGGCTACGCCGCCCTCGGAGTCATGGAAGGTCACCTGAAGGCACGCGAATGGTTCGCTGGCCGGCACTACTCAATTGCCGACATCGCCCTGTACGCGTATACGCATTGCGCCGGCGAGGGTGGCTTTGACCTTGCCCGGTTTCCGGCAATCCTCGGATGGCTCGCCCGGGTGAAATCGCAATCCTCGCACGTGACCATGGGCTGAGCCGGGCCGCGTTCCCCATCAGCGAACGCGCGCTTTTCTGAACGATTGCGTACGACCTGCATCGGCCTAGAATGGGCGCTTCGGTTTCGAACCTGAAGTTCGGTGACTATTTCTGCAACAAAACTCCGGGCCGATATCTATCGGCTGATTGGCAACGTGATCAAGACCGGTGAACCGCTGGAGGTCGAGTCGCGCGGCAAGAAAGTGCGTATCGTGCCCGCCGAGCCGCGCGACAAGCTGACCAACCTGGTGAAGCGTCCGGGCGTGATCGTGGGCGACGCCGGCCGGATCGATCGAATCAAGGCTTTAGATGAAGCGAAGTGGCGCAAGAAGTGGGCAACCTGGCTTAAATTAGCGCCTGTCCGGATACGCATGTCGCGCCGCGCAAACCCGCGATGAGCTGGTCAACGCGGGTAGAATCG
>JANMXB010000122.1:0-3081 GCA_031380765.1 Pseudomonadota bacterium
CGAGTAATAGACCCACGCAAGCAGCACTACCAGCGAGCCCGCCGCGCCGAACCCCGAGGCGAGGCTGCTCTTGCCCAGGTACAGCCCGATCAGCACCTTGCCGACCGTGAAAAGCAAAGCGGTCACCGCCGCGCCGGTCCAGACGTCCCGCCACGCAATTCTCGCTCGCGGCATCAGCTTGTAGATCATCGCGAACAGCAGCGTGAAAATGCCGAACGACACCACGAAATTGAGTATTTCAAGCAGGACGTCCCAGCCCTTGAACCAGCCTCCCCACCATTTGCCCAGTGCGGCCAGTACCGCGCTTACGACCAGCGACACGATCAGGAGAAAGCCCAGGCCCAGCACGAGGCCGAACGAGAGGAGGCGGGTATGCACCATGTGCCAGAGGCCCGATTCTTCCTTTGGCGCAGGCGTGCGCCAGATCCGGTCGAGTGCGCTCTGCAACTCGCCGAAAACTGCGGTCGACCCGAGGAGGAGCAGCGCGATACCTACAATAGTCGCGATCGGCCCCTGGGCCGGGCCACTGACGGATTTGAGCATCCCCTCCACCGCGATCGCACCTTCCTCGCCCATGATTGCGCGCAACTGGCCGAGGATTTCGCCGCGCGCCGCGTCCTGCCCGAACACCATTCCCGCCACCGCGATCACGATGAGCAACAGCGGTGCCAGCGAAAACAGCGTGTAGTACGAAAGGGCCGCGCCCATGCTCGGTGCGTAGTCGTCGGACCATGCGGTGACCGCCGCCTTGATGAGGTGCCACTGCTGGCGCAACCACCGGCGGCCGGATTCCGCGACCGGCGCCTTCGCGGGTTGCGCCTGCGGAATCACGACCGGATAAGCGCGCGGATCGGGGGGCATGAAACTGAACAGGCTAATGGCGTTTCTCCTGGAGGTAAGGATGTGATTTTGGGCAGGGCTTTGCGGCGGCTCAGTGCGCCGCCGCACCAAGCAGCGCGAGTTTGCGGTCTACTATCAGCGCGGGGATCAACTACAAAGGAACGCGCCATGAGAGCACTGTTGATGATCGTGATGGCGATGCTGGCACTGTCCGGATCCGCATTTGCCGCGGACAAGGATGGCAAGGCCGCGGCAAAGGCGCCTGCCGCGGCGCATAAGGAAATTCCGGAATCGGAAAGGCTGGACCTGAATACCGCCGGCGAAATGGACCTGGTGAAGCTGCCCGGCATCGGCGAGGTCCGCGCCAGGGCGATCATCAAGGGACGCCCTTACAAGGCGAAGGACGATCTGGTCGAACGCAAGATTCTGACCGCCGCGGCGTACGCGAAGATCAAGGACCGCGTAATTGCCAGACAAGCCAAGTAAAAGGCCAGCCCGGGTCGCCTCGTGGGCCCCACGCGAGGCTACTGAAAGGTGCGGTTGCGGGCGCTGCGCGGGACGCTGCGCCGGTAGTGGTCCCAGCTCACGTTCATGAGGCGGTGAAAGAGGTCGCGGCGATTGCACAGGTGGTTGGTGATTTCCGTGGTGGCGCGCCCGCGCGCAAAAGCCCTGCGCGCGAGATGGTCGCGCGGCAATTCGGCAAGGATCGCGTCCACCTCGCGGTCTGCCTGGTCGTCGCGGTCGCGCCCGTTGAAGATGCCGGAAGGGAATCGGATTTCGCTGGCCATGACGACTGGGGCTCAGTTGGCCGGAACCTGTCCGGGCGCGACGCGCGGGCGGAAGCCCGGATTCCAGCGCGATGCCTGTTCATGAGGCAAGTATGTCAGAAACGTGTTGCACAGCAGGCACCGGTAGAACATCGCGCCGCCGGCCTTCGAGCGCCCGGTCGGCACAAGATATTCGTGGGGATCCTGAAGCGAGCGCGACCCATCCGAGCGCGACCCGTCCTTGAGGCCTTCGCAATCCGGGCAGCTTCTGCTCACGTTCTCTCCGATGGACATGAACCGATGACCTTTTGAGGGTATCGAATCGGCCCGTTGTCGAATGTCGGCGCGCAGTTCTATCTGGTGTAGGACGGCGCCCGACGTCGGGATAAGCCCGCGGCGGTTCGCCTCGTCGCCGGTTTTGGGGCACCATCGGAGATCCTTCGCATTTTCCAAATCCGGCTATGGCGTTCAGGATCGGCATTGACCTCGGCGGCACCAAGATCGAAATTGCGGCCCTCGATGGCGAAGGGCGCATCGTCGAGCGGCGCCGCGTGCCGACGCCGGCCGGCGACTACGACGCGACCCTGAGGGTGCTCGCCGGCCTCGTCGAGGAAGTGGAGCACGCCGTCGGAACGAGCGGAACAAGCGTGGGCGTGGGCACGCCGGGCTCCATGTCGCCGGCGTCCGGCCTCATGCGCAACGCGAACTCGGTCTGCCTCAATCATCGACCCTTCAAGCACGACTTCGAGAAAATCCTCGGGCGCGAAGTGCGCATCGAAAACGACGCGAGCTGCTTCGCGCTGTCCGAGGCGGTCGATGGCGGCGGCCGCGGCGCGAACCTGGTGTTCGGCGTGATCCTCGGCACCGGTGTCGGCGGCGGCATCGTCCTCGGCGGGCATCTGCTTGCCGGCGCGAACGCGATCGGGTGCGAATGGGGGCACAACTCGCTTCCCTGGCCGCGGGGGGACGAATTGCCGGGGCGGCGGTGCTATGGCGGGCACCTCGGCTGCATCGAAACCTTTCTTTCCGGACCGGGGATGGCGGCCGATTACGCGGAGAGGACCGGGGGAACACTGACTGCAGAGGCAATCGTTGCCCGCGCCCAGGACGGGGATCCGGACTGCGAGATGACGGTGGAGCGCTACGAGGAGCGGCTGGCGCGCGCTTTGGCATCCGTGATCAACATCATCGATCCGGATGTGATCGTGCTCGGCGGGGGACTGTCGAATGTCAAGCGGTGGTATGAGACCGTGCCGGACCTCTGGGGAGCGTACGTCTTCTCCGACGTCATCCGCACCCGGCTGGTGCCGAACGTTCACGGGGATTCGAGCGGCGTGCGCGGCGCCGCCTGGCTGTGGGCACCGGACGCGCTTGAGCCCTGACAACTTCTCACTCTGGGCTATTAGCGCTATGTGGCAAACCTCCTATAATCGTCATCCCGCACTGCAAAAGAAGCGCTCACGATGGCCGAGAT
>JANMXB010000131.1:0-3357 GCA_031380765.1 Pseudomonadota bacterium
TCGTACTTGTGCATGAAGCGCTCGCGGTTGCCGTCGAGCAGGTAGCCGCCCGAGCCGCGCAGGCCTTCCTCGATCACCGTTCCCGTCATCCGGGTGTGGGCTCCGGCGAGCAAGCCCGTCGGATGGAACTGCACCATCTCCATGTCGCGCAGCGCCAGGCCGCTGCGCAACGCCATCGCGAGCCCGTCGCAGCTCTTGTCGCCCGAAGGCGTGTGGTACTTGTACATGGTCGGCCCGCCGCCTGTAGCCAGCAGCACCGCCTTCGCCTTGACGAACACGTATTCGCCGGTGCGCATGTCGATCATCAGCGCGCCTGCCAGCGCATCGCCCGAAGCGGTCTTCACCAGCTCGACGGCGCGGTGCTCCTCCAGCCGTCCGATGTTGCGCACCCACACCTGCTCGGCAAGGCGGTTGATGATCTCGATGCCGGTCAGGTCGCCCTTGTGCACCGTGCGGTCGAATGTCTGCCCGGCAAAGGCCTTCTGGTGGACCGTGCCGTCGGGATTGCGGTCGAAGAAGCAGCCGAGCTCGTTCTCGAGCTCGTGGATGCGCTCCACCGCGAGCGTCACCAGCTTCCAGGCGAGCTCCTGGTCGGGCAGCCACTTGCCGCCTTCGATGGTGTCCATGAAATGGCGCTCGACCGAGTCGCCGGCGGCCAGCGCGACGTTGTAGCCGCCCTGCACCATGCGCGTGCAACCGCATTTGCCCAGCAGCCCTTTGACCGCGACGGTAATCGACAGGGCGGGATTCGCCTGATGCGCATGCAACGCGGCAAAGAGGCCCGCACCCCCGGACCCGAGGATGAGGATGTCGGTTTTCAGTTCAATCACTTCGACGCGCCGCTGCGCAGGACTTTCTGGAAGGCGCTGATCTCGCCCTCGAGGAAGCGTTGCGCATCCTTCATCGGGATATAGCTGTCGGGCTGCGCGTACTGGTCGCGCAGGTAGGCAGTGAACTCCGGCGTCGCCGCGTAGCGCCCGAGCGAGGCGGCGAGGATTTCGAGGCGCCGCGGGTCGGTGCCCGCCTTGGCGACGATTGCGCGCATCTGCGGCAGGAGAACGTCGTAGCCCAATTCGGCCGACACGGGGACCTCCGCGAACGGAGCGGCCAGGCGCTGGGTGGCGAAAAAGATCAGCGGCCGCATCATTCTGGAATCGAGGTTGCCCTTGATGTCGCCCGCCTGTTCGTACAGCAGGTCGACATGGCCGCCAAGGACGGAGGTGTAGCGCTCTCCCGGCCGCGCAAACGGCACGCTGATCAGCTTGAGGCCCTTGCCCGCAAGATAATTGACCGTTGCTTCATCGGGACTGTTCGCCCCCGTGATCGCCACCGTCACGCTGCCGGGCTTGGCCTTGTCTGCGGCAATCACGTCGGCCCAGGACTTGAACCGGCCGTCGCCTTTGGCGAAAAGGCCCGAGGGCTGCCGGATCATCACGCCCAGCGCAACGATCTCGCCGAACTTGAACGGTGAATCGGGAAACGCCGCCATCGTCAGCGTGTCCCCGGTGAGCACGCCGATCGCGTGGGCATCGTTGCCGCTTGCCACCATCTTCTGCAGGCCGATGCTGCCGGTCGCGCCGGGCAGGTTGATGACCGGAAACGACCCCTTGAGGTCCGCTTCCAGCCACTTGGCGACAAAGCGGCCAAGGATGTCGGCGCCACCGCCCGGACCCCACGGAACGACCACTTCGACGGGCCGGGAAGGATAGCGCTCCTGCGCGAACGCCGGCGCGACTGCAAACATCGAGACAGCCCCGGCACACAGCGCGCTTGCGATCTTGAACAGCGTCTTCACAGTTGCCTCCCGGCGCTCAGGCTGCCGGGGCTAAAGCGCGTCGCCGGATGATTTGCATCACCAGCGCCAGCACCACCAGGCCAAAGCCGATTGCATCGGCGATCGCGGTTGGATACACCAGCGCGAATCCGGCAACGACGAACATCACACGTTCCACGGTGTTCGTCTTGAGCAAAGCCCAACCCTGGAATCCCGCTGCCAGCGCGGCAATGCCTACCGCGGCCGTAATGGTGACTTCCGCGATCGACCACCAGTTGGCTGCCGCAAGCGCCTTGGTAGAGCCCATCAAGAGGAGCCCCAGGCCACTCGGATCGAGCACGAACATGAAGGGCACCAGGAACGCGGGCACGGTGTACTTCCAGCATTGCAGCGTGGTCTTGTACGGGTCGCCGCCGGTGATCGCGGCCGCGGCGAAAGGCGACAGTGCCGTGGGCGGCGAAACCTCCGACAGCACCGCGTAATAGAAGATGAACATGTGCGCGGCGAAATCGGGCACGCCCAGCTTGATCAGCGCCGGCGCGGCAATCACCGCGCTGATGATGTAGGAGGCCGTCACCGGCACCGCGAGGCCCACGATCCATACGACGAGCGACGTGTACAGCGCCGTGAGCAGGAGCGAGCCACCGGCGTAGTCGATCACGATCGAGCTGAACTTGAGGCCCAGGCCCGTGAGAGTGACGACGCCGACGATGATCCCGGCCCCTGCGCAGGTCGCCGCCACGTTCAGCACGCCGACCGAACCGCCCTCCATCGCCTTCATGAGGGGCGAGCGCAACAGGCCTTCCACGAAAGATTTGCGGCCCTGGAAGAAGTCGTAGGAAACGAGCGCCGTGTCGCGGCGCAGGAAGCTGGTGACGAATGAGACCACCGTCGCCCAGAACACCGAGAGCACGGGCGAGAATCCCCACATCATGAAGGCGACGATCGAGACCAGCGACAGGAAGTGGTACCAGTACTTGCGCGTCAGGTTCCATACGGTGTCGGGCTTCTCGATCACGAGGTTGCCCATGTTGTACTTGCGCGCGTCGATCTCGACCATGAGGAAAAGCGCGAGGTAGAACAGGATGGTCGGGATCACCGCCATCAGCAGCACGTCTAGATACGAGATCTTGAGGAATTCGGCGATCAGGAACGCCGCGGCGCCCAGCACCGGCGGCGAAATGATCGCGCCCAGGCCGCCCGCGGCGAGCAATCCTCCGGCGGCATTCCTTTCGTAACCGGCCTTGGCGAGCATCGGGTAGGCCACCGCGCCCAACGTCACGGTCGTTGCGACGCCCGAGCCCGACGGGCCGCCGAGGAGAAAGGAAGCCAGCACAACGGTGCGGCCCGCGCCGGTGGGTTTGCCGCCCATCGCCGCAAACGAAAAATCGATGTAGAACTTGCCCGCGCCCGAGTACTGCAGGAAGGCGCCGAAGATCGTGAAGAGAATAATGAGGGACGACGACACGTCCACCGCCACGCCGTAAATGCCCTCGAGGGTCATGTACATGTGGCCGATCAGGCGGCCGACTTCGTAGCCCTTGTGCGTCCAGGGCTGCGGCAGGTACGGCCCTGCCAGGGCG
>JANMXB010000239.1:0-1746 GCA_031380765.1 Pseudomonadota bacterium
GCTGCCGCATCTTCGGGATGCGCCAGCCCGACGAGTTGCGCATACGGAATCTGGGTCGCACGGGGAATGCCGCCAAGCAGAGCCGCCCACTGCTCGCTGAGATTCACCCTGCCGGTACGCAGGTCCCAGTCCCACACCGCGAGCTTCGAGCCCTCAAGGGCCGCGCGCAACCGCTGTTCGCCCAGGACCAGCCCGCGCGCGAGCGGCCGCACGCGCCAGCGCAACGCCCAGCCGCCGGCCAGCGTGACGAGAAGCAGGGCTACGACAAGAAAGCCGACGCGCTTTCGGATCGGCGCGTACAGTTCGCTGAGGTCGTTCTTGAGCACCAGCGACGTCCCGGAGGCGCCGAGCGGCGTATAGGCGGCCAGCACGCGCTTGCCGCGGTAGTCGGTGAGCTTGAGGACCCCGGTTTCACCCGCCATCGCAAAACTCATCGGCAGTCGTTTGCCTTGAATTACGAGAGGCACGTCGAATGCCTTGGGTTGAAATCGCGTGGGCGCGCAATGCAGCTTGTCCGCGCGCAGCCCGCACAGCGCGAATTCGCCGGTCGCCCCCAACTCGCTCACGTCGGTGGTGATGCCCGCCAGCTCGGCCAGCCGGTGCTGGGCGCGCAGTTCGCCGAGGCGCACGCCATCGCTGGCGACCGGGGCGCGGACTTCCAGCAGAAAGCCGTCCTTCCACAGGAGATCCGCGCCGAGTCCCTCCTGATCCTGCGGCAGGCGGATATTCAGGTCGGACTGTTCGAAGAACGTCCCGGCGCGACCGACCTCGCGCCCTTGCACATCGATAAACGCGAAAGCCGAAAAGCCCGATTTCAGCAGACTCGCGGCAAGCGCCGCCAGGAAGGCGCGGCTATCCGAATTCGCCGCGTTGCTCGAAAGCGCGGCGTACGCGCGCCGGATATTCGGCCCTTCTGCCACGGTCGAAGTGTCGGCGACCGCACGCCCGATGGCCGAAGCCATCAGAACGCGCCGGTGCTTGAGATCGAACGCGAGGTCGTTCACGAGGGCCCGCTCCATCTGGGAGAACATGACCCAGAACACGACGAGGCCGACGGCGACGATGGAAATCGCCAGCACGAGCGCGCCAGCGAGGGCGATGCGATCGTCCTCACCGCGGATCAGGCGCCCCGTATCCCAGGGCTCCCCCCGCCAATCCAGCCACAGCCCGAAGGCGAGCAGGACGAAGCACAGCGCAGCGGGCAACGATATCTGGTTCAGCCAATTCGCCTCCAGCACATCTGCAAGGTCGAGCAGGTAACCAAGCACCGCCAGTGCGCCGAGCGCGCCGATCGCGGCCGTGAGCGTGGGCACCATGAAGGCCTGCGCGATGCCGCGTACCCGAGGCCCGAGCAGGAGGACGGAGGCTGCCAGCACGAAGCCCACACCAGTGGCGGGGAGCATGCCGGATCCCGGTTGCGCGAACGCGAGCGCTCCGAGCACTGCCAGAACAAACCCGGCACCCGTGTGCACGGGCTTGCGCAATGCCGGCGCGAACGCCCCCGATATCAGCGCGGCACCGGCAAGCGCAAATCCGAACGCGGTGCTGTACGCCATAAGATAACCGGACGGGATTCGCAGGACGGCTTGGTGGTGAAAGAGCGCGCCCGCCATTGTTGCGAGCCCCGCGAGCGCGAGCGCGGCGCCAGGCAGGACCCGCACGCCTGTTTTTATTCGACTGCCGGCTTGGGACGTCGCCATGGCCGTCCGATGGTACTCCTGAGCGCCAACGGAGGAACGGGCCGGC
>JANMXB010000246.1:0-7833 GCA_031380765.1 Pseudomonadota bacterium
CGCCCTGCCTCCGGGCCCGCTGGGGTGGCTCACGATCCTGCCCGAAATGATGGCGGTCTGGAAAATCCAGTCGCAGATGGTGGCCGACATTGCGGCCCTGTATGGCAGGAAAGCCACGCTGACCGAAGAGCAGATGGTCTACTGCCTGTTTCGCCACAGCGCCGCCCAGGCCGTGCGCGACCTCGTGGTCCGGGTCGGCGAACGCGTGCTGATCAAAAAGGCTTCCCTCGCGCTTCTCCAGACGATCGCTCATAATGTCGGCCTCAGGGTGACCCGGAAAGCCATCGGCAAGGGCCTGTCGCGCTGGATCCCGGTCGCGGGGGCGATCGGGGTCGGCGCCTATGCCTGGTACGACACCGCGCAGGTCGCGGCGACGGCGATAGAGCTGTTCGAGCGGGAGATTACGGTGGAGGGCACTGCCCCAGTGTGACGCGGTGCACAGACAGGATCGGCGCAGCCCGGAGAATGCCAGCGTGCCTCAACAAAATATTTCTGCCGCGTCTGAAACCAAAAACTACGATTCCCTCGTCGGCGAGTTCCTCGCCACGCTTGCGCGGGAGCTGCGCAGCCCCCTCGCCCCGATGCGCTCGTCGCTCGAAATGATGAAGCTGAGCCAACCCTCGGGCGCCGCCGTGCAGATCATGCAGCGCCAGCTCAGCAACCTCGAGCACCTTGTCGACGACCTCACGCAGATGTCCTGCATCACCCGCGGCGGCGTGGAGCTGCGCAAGGAACACGTCAAGCTCGACGCCGTCCTGCAAACCGCCCTGGACAACGCCTTCCCGCTGACCCGTGCCGCAAAACTGCGCGTGAGCGTGGAGACCCCGCAGGAGCCGATCGTTGTCGACGGCGACCCGGCGCGCCTCGCGCAGATGTTCGGCCACCTGATCAGCAACGCGGTGAAGTATTCCGACGGCGGCAGCACGATCACCGTGCAAGCGCGGCGCGAGGGACCGCAGGCGGTCGTTACGATTACCGACACCGGGATCGGGATCGAGCCCGAGCTGATGCCGCGCTTGTTTGAAATCTTCGGACGCAGGGACCAGGACGCAAGCCCCAACCACAGCGGCCTGGGGATGGGCCTTGCGATGGCTCGCAGGCTGGCCGGCCTGCATGGCGGCAGTGTGACCGCCGAAAGCGAGGGCATGGGCAAAGGCAGCCGGTTTACGGTGCGCCTGCCGGTGAAATCGGCAACCGTGATTCCCCTCAATATCCTCGTGGTGGACGACAATCGCGATGCGGCCGAGAGCATCGGCATGCTCTTGGGCCAGATGGGCGCCGAAGTGCGCGTCGCCGAGGACGGCTCCCAGGCCCTCGCCGCGTTCGAAGTGCACCGGCCCCAGGTCGTCTTCCTCGACATCGGCATGCCCGGCATGGACGGCTACGAGATTGCCGGGCGCATGCGCGCAATGCCGCCGGAGCCGCCGGTCACGCTGGTGGCCCTGACCGGCTGGGGCCAGGACGACGACCGCAGGCGCGTGCTCGGCGCGGGATTCGACCACCACCTGGTCAAGCCGGCCCAGATCGAAGCCCTGCAGTCGCTGCTCGAGTCGATCCAGTCCCGCGCGGCCTGAGCGGCCCCGCCTTCCCGCCATGGGCGTCGACGTCGTAACCGAAACGGTTATTGCGCGGCCGCGCATGACCGTGGCGGGTTTTGCCGCGAATCCCGACAACGCGCCGCGCTGGTACGAGAACATCGAGTCGGTCGAGTGGAAGACCGCGCCGCCCATACGCATCGGGTCCGAAATCGCGTTCGTCGCGCGTTTCCTCGGCAAACGGCTGGCCTACACATACAAGTTCGTCGAACTCGTCGAAGGCGAGCGGCTGGTCATGCGCACCGCCGAAGGGCCTTTCCCGATGGAGACCACCTACACCTGGTCCGGCGTGGACCGGGACAGGACGCGAATGACGCTGCGCAACCGTGGCGAGCCGAGCGGGTTTGCGCGCATAGCCGCGCCGCTGATGGCCGCGGCAATGCGGCGCGCGAACAGAAAGGACCTTGCCTGCCTCAAGGCACTGCTCGAATCCGGCGAAAGCACCTAGGACGAGCCCGTTTTGGTCCTGAGCCGCAGCATGAATCCTCAACATTCTGTTTTATGGAATCAATCCTGGCGCCGTTCTCCGGTTAATTAAAATATCAATACCGGTATATTCAATGGCGTACCGGGTCGGCCTTTCCGCTTAGCGCGGCGCCGCCGTGCATGAGACGCTGGCTCACCCTGCCCTTTGCCATCGACGGCACGCGCAACTTGAGGTCAGTTTTCGAGCGGCGCCAGAAGAGGCTGTGCATCGTTTCCTCGGACAGTTCCGAAGCAGCCAGGCGCCTCACGTTGCCGCCTTCGAGCGCCGCGATCGGCAGGCCATCCCGGAACAGAACGCGGTTGCCCCCGATGGAAGGCACCCGCGCCTCGGGCGTGATCACGCCAACCAGGTTGAGCGGGTCGGCAGCCGAGATCGCCACGGTTTCGCCGGTCTTCTCCTGTTTCCTCACGCTGCGCAGCCGCCCTACGGCCTCGGGCAGCGCGAACTGCTCGCCGCCGAAGCCTTTGACGAACCGTCCGCCGCGAATCTCCCCGCGCGCTTCGAGCCTGCGATAGACGCGCGCCAGGTCGCGCCAGGGCGGCAGGCGCGATTCGCGCAGCAGCAAAGACCTGAACACGACTCCGTAGCGCTTGAGCAGGATGCGCGCGACAGCCTCGATGCGCCCCGGATCCTCCGGTGATTGGGACGGCGCCACAAGCAGCGCCCAGCGCCCCGCAGTGTCCACTCCGTAAATGCCGGTCTTCCTGCCGCGCGGGCTCAGGCTCTTCCTCTTGTCCGGAGGGGCCAAAAGCGCGCGCAGGCCGCTGAAGCTGTCCGCCGTGACCAGGCCCGCACCGGCAAGCTCCCCCAGCGCTCGTTCCGCCTGGGTAGGCAGCAGCTTCGCGCCCGCGACAATCTCGTGGAAGAACGAGGCACCGCGCGAGCGCAGCACGTCGGACACCGCGCGTGCCTCGGACCCAAGGCCTTCCGAGGGCGGGACTTCCTCCCCTCGCCACAGACCCGCATGCTCGCGCACCATCAGCGCAATCGGCGAACTTCGCAGCGGCGCCTTGGCGTTGTCCGGCGGTGTCATGCGCCCCCACGCCACCCGGCCGGAGAGGCACAAGGCGTCGAGCTGCTCAGGACCATAGTCCGCCACGCGCCCCGCGAGCACGTCGCGCTCCCACGCGCCCGCCGCGAGCTCGAAGCCGTCGAGCTGAGTGATGACTTCGGCGAGGCCCTCGGGGCCTTTCATGCGATCGTCTTCGGCGACGTGCTGCCAGTGCAGGAGGAAACGCATGAACTCCGCGGCGGTGACCGCCTCGATCTCCGCGCGCAGGCGGTTGATCGTGTAGCGATGGATGCGCGCTAGCAGACGCCGGTCGCACCATTCGGTAGCCGCTCCGGCGCGGTTGGCTGGCGGCGTAAAGCGGCCGCGCAGCGCCTTGCCTTCTACTTCGAGGGCGACCAGGGCTGCGTCGGCGAGGATCGAGTCCCGCATGTCGAGTGAAGCGGCAAGCTCCTGCGCAGTCACGGGCCCGAGAACGTCGAGGCGCCCGCGCACCAACTCGCGCGCTGCGTCTTCGCGCGTCCAGGTCTGGCGCAAGCGCTCCGGAATCTTCGGCTCGGCCGCCTGCGGGATCACCGCGTTGAATTCGTCAAACCTTTCGACGGCCACCCAGAATCCGTTCGCCTCATGCGCGCGGCCCGCCTCGACGAGCGCATCGAAGAGCGGGCGCCATCCCGGCAGGGCCTCCTCGCCCCGGATGAATCCGGCGAGCAGCAGCGCGTCGTGCAGCTCGTCGGGCGTGTTCGCCTCCGGCCAGGCCTCGGCGCGCACCCGCTCGATGGCGGCCGGGTCGAGGGCACCCAGGTCATCGGCATTGCGCGCCTCCGTCGCGCGGCGGGTATACACCGCGCGCGTCTTGCGCTCCTCGAGCGGCGCATCGTCAAGAAAGGTGTAGACCTCGGAATTGACGATCTCGTGGCACAGCACGGAGGGCTCGGGCGTGTCGCGCGCAACCAGGCGGATCTCGCCCGCGAAGATCCGCTTCAGATACTCCACGAGATGCGTGAGGTCCATCGCCTCCTCGAAGCAGTCGTGCATCGTCTGCTCGACCAGCGGATGCTCGGGGACCTCGCGAGCGCCCTGGACGTTGTCCTGGCAGGCCGCGGCATCGGGGAATACCGAAGTCATGATTTCCTCGGCGATCATGCGCTGGATCTGCGCGGGCAGCCTGGTGCCGTTGCGCATGCGTGGGACAGCCAGCGCCAGCGTGGTTACCCAGCGCCAGCGCGTCTCGAAAATCGGCGACTCGAGCACGGCCTGGCACAGCGTCTCGCGCACGCTGTCGGGATGGAGGTAGCGGAACACTTCCTCGAGGGGAAACGAATGGGCGGGTCCGAGCGAAAGGATCAGGCCGTCCTCGGTCGCTGCCGCCTGCAGCTCGAAATTGAACGTGTGGCAGAACTTCTTCCTCAGCGCGAGGCCCCACGCCTTGTTGATGCGGCTGCCCAAGGGGGCGTGCAGAACCAGCTGCATGCCGCCGGCTTCGTCAAAGAATCTTTCCAGCACCAGAGTATCGGCCGTGGGGATGACGCCGAGCGCGCGCTTGCCCTCGGCGAGGTACTCGGCCGCCTGCACCGCAGCGGGATTGGAAAGGCCGTAGTCGCTTTCGAACCATGCGATTGCGCGATCGAGCGCACCCGCTGCGCGCGGCGCCTCGGGACCCGGAAGCAACGCGTCGGCCTGCCCCCGAAGCGTGGAGACCGCGGCGCTGACTTCGTCGCTGCGCGCGGGAGCCTCGCCCAGCCAGAAAGGCATCGTCGGGGGCTGGCCATGCGCATCGGCCACGCGCACCACCCCGCCGTTGATGCGCAGAATGCGCCAGGCGGTATTGCCGAGCTGGAACACGTCGCCGGGCAGCGACTCGATGGCGAAATCCTCGTTGAGCGTGCCGACGAACTGGCCTTCGGGCTCGAGCACGACGCGGTAGTCGAACACTTCGGGAATCGCGCCGCCCGACATGATCGCGGTCATGCGCGAACCCGGCCGCGCGCGCAGCTTGCGGTTCACTGCGTCGTAATGGATGAGCGCGGCGCGCTGGCCGCGCTTCGACGCGTAGCCGATGGCCAGCATGCGCACGATTTCCTCGAACCTTGCGCGCTTGAGGTCACGGTACGGGTGCGAGCGGCGGAAGAGCTGATACAGGGCCTCTTCGTCCCACTCCTGGGCACCGGTCTCGGCAACGACCTGTTGCGCGAGCACGTCGACCGGCTCGGCCGGAATCGTCACATGGTCGAGCTCGCCTTCCCGCGCCGCGCGCAGCATCGCGGCGCATTCGAGCAGGTCGTCGCGCGTAAGCGGAAAAACGCGGCCCTTGGGCAGGCCCGATACCGTGTGGCCCGAGCGCCCGACGCGCTGCAGCAGCGTGGCAATCCGGTGCGGCGAGGAGATCTGGCACACGAGGTCCACATGGCCGATGTCGATGCCGAGCTCGAGCGATGCGGTGGCCACGAGCACTTTCAACTGGCCGTCGCGCAGTTTCGCCTCGGCGTTGAGGCGGGCCTCTTTGGCGAGGCTCCCATGATGGGCCGCGACGTTATCCGCGCCGATGCGATCCGAGAGCTGGTGGGCCATGCGCTCGGCCAGCCTGCGCGTGTTGACGAAGATGAGCGTCGTGCGGTGCGCCTCGATCAATCCGACCAGCTTCTCGTAGATTTCCTGCCAGACCTCGTGCGACATCACCGCTTCGAGCGGCGAGCCGGGCACCTCGATCGCGAGATCCATCCTGCGCTTGTGGCCGCGATTGACGATGGCGCACGGACCGTTGTCGGTGCCGGTAAGGAAGCGCGCGACTTCCTCGATCGGCTTTTGCGTGGCCGACAAGCCGATGCGCTGCAGGCGCCGGCCGCACACATGGTCGAGACGCTCCAGCGACAGCGCCAGGTGCGCGCCCCTGCGCGTAGGGAGGACCGCGTGGAT
Organism: Pseudomonadota bacterium; assembly: GCA_031380765.1. Taxonomy (GTDB): domain Bacteria; phylum Pseudomonadota; class Gammaproteobacteria; order Burkholderiales; family SG8-39; genus SZAS-79. The sequence continues at coordinate 6,008 of JANMXB010000246.1, forward strand.
CTCGTCGACGATGACGACCGTGGCCGTGGCTAGCATCGCGCGCGACTTCTCCGCCGTCAGCAGCAGATAGAGCGACTCCGGCGTGGTCACCAGGATGTGGGGCGGCGTGCGCAGCATGGCGGCGCGCTCGGACTGTGGCGTATCGCTGCTGCGCACGGCGGCCGTAATGCGCACCGGCGGCAGCCCGGCTTGTTCGGCGAGCTGGCGGATCTCGCGGCGCGGCTCGGCGAGATTCTTGTGGATGTCGGCCGACAGCGCCTTGAGCGGCGAAACGTAGATCACGCGGACCGCGTCGGGCAGCGCGGCCTCGAGGCCTTCGCGAAAGAGCTGGTCGATCGCCGTCAGGAAAGCCGCCAGCGTCTTGCCCGAACCCGTAGGTGCCGCGATCAGCGTGTGGCCACCCGTGCCAATTGCGCGCCAGCCTTCGATCTGCGCCTCGGTGGGAGGCATGACGCCATCGGGGCCGCCGAAACGCGTGGTCCACCAGCGCTGCACTATGGGATGGAAATCGGACGGGAGCATGACTTGGGCTGTCATTTTACTCCCGTGTCTACTCGCGCCTGCCCCGTGGAATGAGGTGTCCCCCGCAAGGCCATGGTTCCTCAAACCGCGAGGTTCAAGGTCGGTCGCTTCCCGGCCGCATCAGGCGCATCACCCCGGGCTTGGAGAGCGCACCCGGCAGACACGCACAACAGCGACGCTATGGTCGGCAACCTGAGAGGTCAATCTCAGTTTTGAAACACAGGGCCCGCAACACGCGGGGGACGACTCCACTGTACTGAGAGTAGGGACGCAATGCTGTCAGAGGATTTCCAATTCGACGTAAGACATCGGGTCCGCTGCCGGCGTCCCGGAGGCCACGCTACAATCGGCCGATGCCCACGACCCTGGCGCAGTTCCTGTCGCCGCAGCGCCTCACCGAAGTCGTCGACATCGGCGCGAATCCCATCGATGGGGATCCACCGTATGCGCCGATGCTCGCCGCGGGACTGTGCCGCGTGACCGGCTTCGAGCCGCAGGAAGAAGCGCTGCGCGAACTGCAGGAAAAGAAGGGTCCCAACGAGCGCTACCTGCCGCATGCAGTGGGCGATGGAAGGTCCCACATCCTGAACATCTGCGTCGCACCGGGCATGACCAGCCTGTTGGAGCCCGACCCGCTGACCCTTGACCTGTTCGAAGCACTCCGGCCCCTGGCGCAAGTGACGCGCCGCATCCAGATGGAAACCCGCAGGCTCGACGACATCGCCGAGATCGGGCACCTGGATTTCCTCAAGATCGACATCCAGGGCGGCGAGCTGGCGGCGCTCAGGGGCGGCGCGCAAAAGCTGGGGGAAGCCGTTGCGATCCAGACCGAAGTCTCTTTCGTTACGCTGTACAAGGACCAGCCGGCTTTCGGGGACATCGACCTCGAAATGCGCGGGCAGGGATTCCTTCCCCACTGCTTTGCCGAGGTCACGAAGTGGCCGGTGGCGCCCTGCGTCGTGGAGGGGGACCCGCGCCGGCCTCTCAATCAACTGCTCGAGGCGGACATCGTCTACGTGCGCGATTTCGCCCATCCCGGGACGCTGAGCGACGAGCAACTCAAGCACCTCGCGCTGATCGTCCACCATTGCTATGGATCGTTCGACCTCGCGCTGCGGTGCATCATGCTGCTGGAGGACAGGCGGGCACTGGAGGCCGGCGCAAAGCGCTGGTATGCGGAGTTCCTCGCGCGCAAATGAGCAGGCCTTACGTACACGGATACGGTCCGGCGGAAGCCATGCGCCTGCAGGACCAGGCGGGCACGCTGGTCGAGCTGCTGCATTCGGACACTGCCTACCCGGCCG
>JANMXB010000249.1:0-3872 GCA_031380765.1 Pseudomonadota bacterium
ACCGCGACCACGTCGTCTTCCTTGAGCACATCGCCTTCGGCGACGAGCAGCTCGACGAGCGTGCCCGCGCGCGGCGTCTCGATGGGGATTTCCATCTTCATCGATTCCATGATCAGGATGGTGTCGCCGGCAGCGAGGGTCGCGCCCTTTTGCGCGACGATCTTCCAGACGGTGCCGGCGACTTCGGTGGCCACACGCAGGGATTTCGATGCGGCAGGTTTCATATGGGAAAGTATCCAAAGGACGAGGCGCCCGGATCGCGCAGCGGCGCGGCCAGGTTGGCAAATTCGCACAGCAGCGCGCGAGTTTCGCGCGGGTCGATCATTTCATCGTAGGCAAACGCCTCGAGCGTGCGGAAGGGCGACCCGAGACGCTGCAGGCGCTCGCGCAGTTCCGCAATCTTTGCCTGTGGGTCGGACGCCGCCTCGATGTCCTTGCGGAACGCGGCTTCGATTCCTCCCTCGAGCGGCAGCGATCCTGCCCGCATCGACGGCCAGCAATAGCGCACCGAGTAGCGCGACTGGTTGGAGTGCCCGGCGGCGGCGACGCCGTAGGCCTTGCGCACGATGACCGCGCACCACGGCACGGTCGTCTGCTGGATCGCCGTAAGAGCGGCGACGCCATGACGGATGGTGGCGGTTTTCTCGGCCTCCAGTCCCACGAGAAATCCCGGAATGTCCACCAAATGGACGATCGGAAGGTGGAACAGCTGGGCGAGCTGGGTAAAACGCGACACCTTGCGTGACGCATCGGCGGTCCACGCGCCGCCGTAATGCATCGGGTCGCTGGCGAGGATCGCCATCGGCCAGCCGTCGAGGCGGGCAAATCCGGTGATCACGCCGCGTCCCCAGTAGCGGCCGATTTCGAAGAACGATGCTTCGTCGACCAGTGCCTCGATGATCGGTCGCATCTTGTAGACCTTGCGATCGTCGCGCGGAATGGCTTCGATGAGCCAGTCCACGCTGCGCCTCGGATCGTCCGAGGATTCCGAGCGCGGCGGCAGAGCGTGAATCGACGGCGGCAAGTACGACAGGAATCGCCTCGCGCGGGCAAAGGCATCCGCTTCGCTCTGCGCCTCGTCGTCGATCGCGCCGTTGCGCGTGTGGATCTGGCTGCCGCCGAGCTCGTTCTTTCCGAACTGGCGGGCGCCAAGTCGATTGACCACGGGCGGGCCGGCAACGAAGAGCTGGGAAGTGTCTTTGACCATGATCGAGTAGTGGCTTGCGCATACGCGCGCCGAGCCCAGGCCGGCGGTCGAGCCCAGCGCCATGCCGATGACCGGCACGGTATTCAAGTTGGCCACCACCAGATCCCAGCCGAGATAGCCCGGTACGCGCGAATGGCCATCCTTGTCCATCATGCCCGCCGAGCCGCCGCCGCCCGAGCCGTCGACCAGGCGGATGAGCGGCAGCCGCAGGCCGCACGCCATGGTCTCCACGCGCGTGAGCTTGTCGCGGATGCTGCCTTCGTTGGTGCCGCCGCGGATCGTGAAGTCGTCGCCCGCGACCACCACGTCGCGCCCGTCGATCCTGCCGCGTCCGATGACGAGGCTCGCGGGCGTGAGCGAAACGAGGTTGCCCGCTTCGTCGTAGCTCGATTTTCCGGCGATGCTGCCGACTTCAACGAAGGATCCCGGGTCGAGGAGCTGCTCGACCCGCTCGCGCACATTGAGTTTGCCACCCGCTTTCTGGCGCTCGAGGCGCTCAGGGCCGCCCATCTCCCTGGCGAGGCGCTGCCGTTCGCGCAATGCCTCGACTTCCTTTTCCCAGCTCATGCGATTGGCCGATCCCCGGTTGCCAGGCCGTAGTCTATCGCCATTGCCAATGGCGCCGCGGCGGGCGTCCAATCCTTTCATCTGGCCAATCCGGAGGATCGATGAGCGAACATCCGAAGTTCGAACTGGCGGCGCCGGTCAGCGCGACCGACCACTGGCGCCGCAATGGCAGGCTCCGGTAATTTTCATGGTCAATCATGCGCTTTGAGTGGCTGTTGAGGTGTCATGTTTGCGACTGGCTTGTCCAGGATCACCATCGCAATCCCGCCAAGGATGGCCGCCGAAGCCAGCACAAGGCGCAGCGTGATGGATTCGCCGAGCATAAGAATACCTCCGGCCGCTGCAATGACGGGCACGCTGAGTTGTATGGTCGCCGCATGCGTCGCCTTCAGCGCTGGCAGGGCCGTGTACCAGATTGCGTAGCCGATTCCGGATGTGAGGGCGCCGGAGGCGATCGCGTAATAAATTCCCGCGGCGTCGAATGTCGCGGCGTGCAGCATGACGGCGCTCAGAATCGCCGCGATCGGGGTGGCGCGCAGAAAGTTTCCTGCCGTGACCCTGGTGGGATCGCCAGCACTCTTTCCGCGCAGGGAATAGATGCCCCACGCGATCCCCGCGGCAATCATCAAAGCCGAGCCGTGCAACGGAGGCGCCGAGAGGCCAGGCAACAACAGGCCGATCAGCCCGCCTGAAGCAAGGGCGAGGCCGAGCATCTGCAATTTGCGCATGCGCTCTCCCGACCAGAGGCCGTACGCGATCATGGTCACCTGGACCGCCCCGAAGAGCAGCAATGCGCCTGTCGCCGCGGTCAGGCTCAGGTAGGCAAACGAAAAACCGGCCGCGTAGGCGAACAGCGCGAATGCCGACAGCCAGTTGCCCGCGCCCGCCGGAGAGCCGGGCCTTGTGCGCACCAGGAGCCAGAGCACGGCCGCGCCGGATGCCAGCCGAATGGTCGTGAAAGTCGCCGCGTCTATCCCGGTGTCCCTGAGAGCGACCCGGCAAAGCAACGAATTGCCGGCAAACGCGATCATGGCCAGTGTGGTCAGGGCGAGCGTGCGTGCGCGCAACAACAGTTGTTCCCAGGCTACGGACTGGAGATCGGCTGGCGCTGCGCGGGGTCGTAGAAGAAGCGCTCCTCGGCGATGCGCTCGCCCTCCCAGCGCTGGCAGGCGAGCTCCTCCATGCGGGTGTGGCTGCGGTCCTGCCACTTGAATTCGAAAATCCAGCGCACGACGACGTTGTCGCCGTGGACGAAGACCGGACGCACGCAGGTCGATTTCGCCGAGCGAGCCCGGGCGAGCACACGCTTTTCGTGTTGAACGAGTACATCGCGTCCCACGTGCGGCGGCGTGTTGTTCTCCTGCATCGAGGCCTGTTCCGTGTAGAACTCCTCGATGGCTTCGGCATGGGCGTTCTGTTCGACCCTGGCGATGAAGCGCTCAAGCGTTTGGGGCGAAGGCATGGGGAGTATTAATTTCCGTAAATGGCAAACACACTGGCTTGAAAGCCCCGCCGTTATTGGTTATTGGTGAATAAAAGTTAAACTATCTAATGAATTTCCGGATCCGGGATCGCCGCCGTCCCCTCGAGGAAATCGAAGTCGCATCCCTCGTTCGCCTGCTTGATATGACGCGAAAAGATCGCCCCGTAGCCGCGCTCGTATTTGATCGGCGGGCGCACCCAGGCGGCTTTCCTTTTGGCCATCTCCGCATCCGAGACTTTCAGATTCAGTTGACGCTTGTCGACGTCGAGCTCGATCATGTCGCCGTTCTGCACGAAAGCGAGCGGGCCGCCGACGTACGCCTCCGGCGCCACGTGCAGGATGCAGGTCCCGTAGCTGGTCCCGCTCATGCGTCCGTCCGACAGGCGCACCATGTCCTTGACCCCCTGCTTGATGAGCTTCTTCGGCATGGGGAGCATGCCCCACTCGGGGAAGCCGGGACCGCCCAGGGGACCGGACATTTTCAGCACCAGCACGCATGTGGCATCGACATCGAGTTCGTCCGTGTCGATGCGGGCGGCCATGTCGTTGTAGTCCTCGAACACGACGGCGCGGCCGGTGTGCTGCATGAGCTTGGGATCCGCGGCGCTGGTCTTG
>JANMXB010000255.1:0-4777 GCA_031380765.1 Pseudomonadota bacterium
CGTGAAGCGCTTCGCGACCGGTGCGATGTCGCTCGGCTCGATCTCGACCGAGGCGCACGCCAACCTCGCGGTCGCGATGAACCGCATCGGCGGCAAATCGAACACCGGCGAAGGCGGCGAGGACCGCAACCGCTACGCTCCGATAAAAGCCGGCGAGACCCTGATGTCGCGCCTGGGCAAAGGCCGCGTCGAAACCGACATCGTCCTCAGGCAAGGCGATTCGCTCAAGTCGAAGATCAAGCAGGTTGCGTCCGGGCGCTTCGGCGTGACGGCGGAGTATCTGGCCTCGGCCGAACAGATCCAGATCAAGATGGCGCAGGGCGCAAAGCCCGGCGAGGGCGGCCAGTTGCCCGGGAAAAAAGTGTCCGAGTACATCGCGCACCTTCGCTATTCGACCCCTGGCGTCGAACTGATCAGCCCGCCCCCGCACCATGACATTTATTCGATCGAAGACCTCGCTCAGCTGATCCACGACCTCAAGAACGCGAATACGCGCGCCTCCATCAGCGTGAAGCTGGTATCGGAGGACGGCGTGGGCACGGTGGCCGCGGGCGTGGCGAAAGCCAAGGCCGATCACGTGACGATCTCCGGTCACGACGGCGGCTCGGGCGCTTCGCCCTGGTCGTCGATCAAGCACGCCGGCACGCCGTGGGAGCTCGGCCTGGCCGAGACCCAGCAGACGCTCGTGCTGAACCGGCTGCGCGGTCGCATCGCCGTCCAGGTCGACGGGCAGATGAAAACGGGCCGCGACGTGGTCATCGGCGCGCTGTTAGGGGCGGATGAGTTCGGCTTCGCGACCGCGCCGCTGGTGGCCGAGGGCTGCATCATGATGCGCAAATGTCACCTCAACACCTGTCCGGTCGGAGTCGCGACGCAGGACCCCGCGCTGCGCCGCAAGTTCCAGGGCAAGCCCGAGCATGTGATCAACTTTCTTTTTTTCGTCGCCGAAGAGGCCCGCCAGATCATGGCCGAGCTCGGCGCGCGCACGATCAGCGAGCTCATTGGCCGCGCCGACCTGCTCGACACGAAAAAAGGGATCGAGCACTGGAAGGCGCGCGGCCTTGATTTCAGCCGCATCTTTTACCTGCCCGATGTGCCCGCCGAGGTCGCGCGCTACAACGTCGAGAAGCAGGACCACGGCCTCGAAAAAGCGCTCGACCACCGGCTCATCGAGCTGGCGAAGCCCGCGCTCGAGCGCGGCGAAAAGGTCACGATCGACATGCCGATCCGCAACATCAACCGCACGGTGGGCACCATGCTCTCGGGCGAGATCGCGCGCAAGTACGGCCATGACGGCCTGCCGGAGGACACGATCCATATCCGATTCGCCGGTTCCGCCGGCCAGAGCATCGGCGCGTTTCTCGCCAGGGGCGTGACCATCGAACTGATCGGGGACACCAACGACTACTGCGGCAAGGGCCTGTCCGGCGGGCGCATCTCGGTGCAGCCCTCGTCCAAGTTCCGCGGCGCACCGACTGAGAACATCATCACCGGCAACGTCGCGCTGTACGGCGCAATCGCGGGCGAGGCGTATTTCCGCGGCGTCGCGGGCGAGCGTTTTGCGGTGCGTAACTCGGGGGCGAACGCCGTCGTCGAGGGGGTCGGCGACCATGGCTGCGAGTACATGACCGGCGGCACCGTCGCCGTGCTCGGCGCGACCGGCCGCAACTTCGCTGCCGGCATGTCGGGCGGAATTGCGTATGTGTTCGACGAGGACGGCGAATTCGTGACGCGCTGCAACGCGGCCATGGTGGACCTGGAGCCGGTCCTTGCCGAATCCGAGCAGCAGGCGAAGCTTTCGCGGGACCTGTGGCACCTCGGCGATTCCGACGAGGCGGCGCTTAAGCGCCTGATAGCCGATCACGCGCGCTACACCGGCAGCCGCCGCGCTCAAGTGATCCTCGAAAAATGGAGCGAGTACCGGCCGAAGTTCGTGAAGGTTTTCCCGAAAGAGTACCGCCGCGCGCTCGGCGAGCTTGCGGCCAACGGAAAGAAGGTGGCGGCTTAAATGGGTAAGGACACCGGGTTCCTGGAGTACGAACGCGTCGAGGAGGCGCACCAAACGCCGGAGCAGCGCAAGAAGCATTTCCGCGAGTTCTATCTGCGCCTCGAGGACGAGCAGGCGGCGATCCAGGGCGCGCGCTGCATGGATTGCGGCGTTCCGTTCTGCATGAGCGGCTGCCCGGTCAACAACATCATTCCGGATTTCAATGACCTGGTTTTCAAGGCCGACTGGCAGCGCGCGATCGAAACGCTGCATTCGACCAACAATTTTCCGGAATTCACCGGCCGCATTTGCCCCGCACCGTGCGAGGAGGCGTGCGTCCTGCGCATCATCGAAGATCCCGTCGGAATCAAGTCGATCGAGCACGCGATCATCGACAAGGCCTGGGAGGAGGGCTGGGTCAAACCGTTGCCGGCGCTCGCGAAAACCGGCAAGCGCGTTGCGGTCGTCGGCTCCGGTCCGGCCGGTCTTGCGGCCGCCCAGCAGCTCGCTCGCGCCGGCCACGAAGTGGTGCTTTTCGAAAAGAACGACCGCATCGGTGGTCTGCTGCGCTACGGGATCCCGGACTTCAAGATGGAAAAGGGGTTGATAGACCGGCGCATCGAGCAGATGAAGTCCGAGGGTGTGGAATTCAGGACCAATCACGCCGTGGGCAAGGCGCCCGTCGGCGCAGGGAACCGGCCGGCCACGCAACTCGATCCGGCAACGATCATCGATGAATTCGACGCGGTGGTGCTCACCGGCGGCGCGGAGCAGCCTCGCGACCTGCCGGTCCCGGGTCGCGATCTCGACGGCGTGCGTTTCGCCATGGATTTCCTGCCGCTGCAGAACCGGCGCGTTGCCGGGGACGGCAAGGTCGAGGACCTCTGGGCCACGGGCAAGCACGTGGTGATCATTGGCGGCGGCGACACCGGCTCAGACTGCGTCGGCACATCCAACCGGCATGGCGCGGCCTCGGTCACGCAGTTCGAGCTGCTGCCCATGCCGCCGGACCTCGACAAGAATCCGGTCTGGCCCTACTGGCCGCAGCGGCTGCGGACATCGTCCTCGCACGAAGAAGGCGCCGAGCGCGACTGGGCGGTGGCCACCAAGCGTCTCGAAGGCGAGGGCGGCAAGATCAGCAAGCTCGTCGCGGTCCGGGTCGAATGGAAGGAGGGAAAGATGCAGGAAGTGCCGGACTCGGAGTTTGAGATGCCGGCCGACCTCGTGCTGCTCGCGATGGGTTTCGTCTCGCCGGTGCAGTCGATGCTGGAATCTTTCGGCGTGGAGAAGGACGCGCGCGGCAATGCGAAGGCGACCACCGAGGGTGAGGGGTGCTATTCCACCAGCGTTCCCAAGGTGTTTGCCGCCGGCGACATCCGCCGCGGCCAGTCGCTGGTGGTCTGGGCGATCCGCGAAGGCCGCCAGTGCGCACGGGCCGTCGACGAGTTTCTTATGGGCACGTCGGATCTTCCGCGCTAAACTTCCCCCATGAACTTAAATTCAGCAACCCCGGCACTGGCACTGCGACGCGACGAGCGACGCAGGCGACGACGCGCGGCCGGGCATGTAGCGTAAGGCAGGTTTCATAAACGTTACTGAAAGCCACAGACCGCGCGGTCTGTGGCTTTTTCTTTTTTTTGGGACTCGAAATGAAGACGAAAGATGCATTGATGTTCATCACCACCCGGCCGGAAGTCACTTTCGTACGCGGCGAAGGCTCGTGGCTCTACGACAGCGATGGCCGCAAATACCTCGACTTCATCCAGGGGTGGGCGGTGAATTCGCTCGGCCATTCGCCCAGGGTCATTGTCGATGCGCTCGGTGCGCAGGCCACGAAGGTCATCAACGTAAGCCCCGCCTATTACAACGAACCGATGCGCTTGCTCGCCACGCGCCTGGCGGAACTCTCGGGGATGGAAAAAGTATTCTTTACCAGCAGCGGTGCCGAAGCCAACGAGGGTGCGATCAAGCTCGCACGCAAATGGGGGTCGCTCAGGAAAAGCGGCGCCTACGAGATCCTTACGTTCGAAAACGCCTTTCATGGCCGCACGCTCGCGACGATGGCGGCCTCCGGCAAGCCGCAATGGGAGCACTTGTACGAGCCTAGGATTCCCGGATTTCGCAAGCTGCCGATGAACGACATCGAAGCGGTGCGCGCAGCGATCGGGCCGAATACGGTTGCGGTCATGCTCGAGCCCATCCAGGGCGAGTCCGGCGTCGTGCCGTTCACGGACGCGTTCCTCAAGGCGGTGCGCAAGCTCACGAGCGACTTGGGATTACTCCTGATCCTCGACGAAATCCAGACCGGCATCGGCCGCACCGGCACGATGTTCTGCTGGGAGCACGCTGGCGTTCAGCCCGACATCATGACGCTCGCCAAGGGGATCGGCGGCGGCGTGCCCCTGGGCGCGCTCGTCGCGAAAGAGGACGTCTGCTGCTTCGAGCCCGGCGATCAGGGAGGCACCTTCAACGGCAACCCATTGATGACTGCCGTCGGATTGGCCGTGGTCAATGCCGTTTCCACACCCGCGTTTCTCAACCAGGTGCGCGAGAACGGCGAATACCTGATGGCGGGACTGCGCGCGCTGTCCAAGGAACTCGGTTTGGGGGAGGTGCGCGGGAAGGGCCTGCTCGTCGCACTCGAACTCGGCCAGCCCACGGGCGCCCGGGTAGTCGACGACGCGATGAAGCGCTGCCTGCTCATCAACTCACCGCGCCCCACATCACTGCGATTCATGCCCGCGCTGAACGTCACGCGGGCGGAGATCGATACGATGCTTGAAACTTTAC
>JANMXB010000292.1:0-9539 GCA_031380765.1 Pseudomonadota bacterium
GCTCGCCGTCAGCACGGCCGTGGCTGCGCTGGGAGCGTTCACGACCCGCCTGTGGCCGGGAGCGGAAGTGCTGCTGCAGATTCTCACCTTCGTCGTGTCCGTCGGCATCTCGACCGTGCTGTTCGCGATGATCTTCAAGTGGATGCCGTCCGCTTCGATCGCGTGGCGCGACGTGGGCGTCGGCGCGTTCACCACCGCCGTGCTTTTCGAGGTGGGCAAGTTCATGATCGGCATGTACCTCGGCAAGAGCAGCATGGCCTCCGGCTTCGGCGCCGCCGGCTCGCTGGTAGTGCTGCTTGCGTGGGTCTATTACTCGGCGCAGATATTCCTGCTCGGCGCCGAATACACCTGGGTGTACGCGAGGCGGCACGGCTCCTGCTCGAAGAAGCCGGAACCCAAAGCAGCCTCGGCCGTTCCAAGCAAGAGCAGCTAGGTAATTTTTCTTCGCTGGCAGGCGGCCGGCGGAGGATAGCGAAACGGCACGTGCCGTAACTTTACCGCGCGCCCCGTTTCCCCTCTAATGTTCGAATCCCCACTTCGAGCGCCGCCCCATGAAAAACCGGATCGCTTTCCTCGCCGCAGCCGCGCTCGCTGCGCCGCTCACCGTCAATGCGCAGGAGCCCTGGCCTTCGAAGCCGGTGCGCATGGTCGTGCCTTTCGCGCCGGGCGGCGCAACGGATCTGGCTGCGCGCCTGGTCGCCGCGAAGCTCACCGACAACCTCGGCAAGCAGGTTTACATAGAGAACCGCGGCGGCGCCAATGGCTCTATCGGCGCCGAAGTCGCGGCGCGCGCCCTCGGAGACGGCTATACGCTGGTGATGGGCACGACCGGCACGCACGCAATCAATTTCAGCCTCTACGACAAGCCAACGTATGACCCGGTGAAAGACTTCGCGCCGGTGACGCGGGTCGCGGTGTTCCCGAACCTCATCCTGCTGCACCCTTCCGTGCCTGCGAAGAACGTCCAGGAACTGATCGCGCTGGCCAAGGCGCAGCCGGGCAAGCTTGCGTATGCGTCGACGGGGAGCCTGCTCCAGCTCTCCGCGGCGCTATTTACGAGCATGGCAGGCATCGAAATGCTGAACGTCCCGTACACGGGGTTCGGCCCGATGATGACGGCGATGTCCAACAACGACGTGCAGATGTCGGTCGTGCCGGTTTTCAGCTCCCTGCCGCTGATCAAGTCGGGCAAGGCGAAAGCGATAGCGATCACCAGCGCCAAGCGCAGCCCCACCGCGCCCGAGTACCCGACCGTCTCGGAGTCCGGCTTGCCCGGGTACGAGTCGGTTTCGTGGTACGGCATCCTCGCAACGGCGGGAACGCCCAAACCAGTCGTCGATCGGCTGAACGCGGAGATCCGCAAAATCGTTGCCACCCCCGAGGTGCGCGACGCGCTTTCCAACCAGGGCGCGGAGCCGGTCACCGACACACCCGAGGAGTTCGCCGCCATCGTGCGCGCCGACGTCGCGAAGTGGGCGAAGATCGTCAGGGCGACCGGGGCCAAGCCGAATTGAGACGAGACGCTTCGCGATCCGGGGTCCTGCCTGGGGCGATCGATGGCAGCAATTTGCCCGGAGAGTGGCTCCCAGACTAGAGAAAAGAGGAAATATGGCAGTAATTGGGACTCTGATGTTCCCCAATTGTGATTGTCACTTGATCATTTTTGGGTGACACTTTGTCGACTAATTCAAGCTCAAGTTAGCTGCTTATGCACCTTCTCGATCATGTGAGGCGACACGACGCATGGCACTGCAGCTGATCAAGCTTCACGCACTCTCGAACGAGACGGCGGTCACTAAAGTTGGTTCCGTCGTGGAAAACGGAGCGTTCTTTCTCGATTTCAGTCGCCCGATCGAGCGCGTCCGATGGCTTGGCATACGCAATCGGTGGATTGGCTTCACCGTCGGCCTGTTCGTTCCCATCGTTCATCAGAGCGAGCAAAGCGGTAGCCATATCATCAGTGTCGGGCCAAGCGATCCGTGCTTCGATGATCTGCAATCGCTCTGGAAAGCGCATTTTCCATCGAAGCGAACTCCACCCGCTTTGGCAGCCGATAGGCTGAGAATCATTGCGGATTTTGCCGCACAGTTTCCCGATGACAGCCAATGAGCGCTTGGGGATCCGCTAAACCCGCTCGAGGATATTCAACCCCCGCACGCGGTCCAGCAGGTAGATCAGCCCCCGGTCGTCCACCGTCACGTCGTTGCTCTGAACACGCGCCACGCCCGGCGCAGGCGTGGGCATGAACCAGGCGGTTTCCTTCATCGAGTGCGGATTGGAAAAATCGATCATGCGCAGCCCATGCGCGAACCACGCCACGGGAATCTCGGTGCCGGTGACTTTTTCGCAGGGCTGGTGGCATCCGGTGAATGTCGGCGCGGGCCGCCCGTCCTCCGCCTCGACCTGGTAGGTGCCGATCGGCACCGGATGCTTCTCGTCGGTGATGTCGACGATCCACAGGAACGAAGGCGGCGCGTCTTCCTGCCGCGTCACGTCCTCGTCGGCCACGATCATCATCTTGCGGCCGCGCACGAGGAAAGGCACCGGCAGCGCGGTATGCGTCGGCCACGGATAAGGCGGGCTCCAGTCGAGGCTCGAGACCAGCTTGGGCTTCGACAGGTCGTCGATGTCGAGGATCACGAGGCCCCCGAGCCAGTAGCTCGTGTACAGGCGGTTGCCCATGCGCAAGGGGTGATGGCAGCGATGCTCGGTGCCCTGCCAGGCCGGCTTCTCGCCGCCCGCAAGCCACTGCCCCGGCATGTGCCAGCGCCCGACTTCGGTGGGTTTGGCGGGATTGCGCAGATCGACGATCTTCATGATCGTGCCGACGTACCCGTCTTCCGTCGCCGACGTGTAGGCGTAGTCGCCGTCGAAATCGAAGCGATGGCAGCCTTTGCCCGGCGTGATCCAGTCGGTGATCTTCTTCGGCGTCTTCGGGTCGGACACGTCGTAGATGCCCAGCCCCGCCTTGAAATCCTGCGGCGCGAGCTGCGGGGAAATAAATTCCCGGTTGATCACCATGAGGTCCTTGGCCACGCGCACCTTGTGCGAGTGCGTGCCCGGAAGCATCCCCAAGCGCGAGATCTCCCTGGGATTCTTTGGGTCGGAGACATCGACGATCGTCGTGCCGTCGGGACTGCGCATGTTGCCGACATAAGCGACGTTCCTGTCGACCACCACCTGCCCGCCGCCGGAACAGTCGAAATACGCGACTTCCTTTATGCCCTTGCCCTGACCCATGGGTTCCTCTTGTGAGCTGCGGTTCGAGGGGACGAATTATGCGCCGCGGGCAATGCGGAATGCGGGAAGAAAGCGCGGCGTTTCGCAACGCGCGCCCCGGCCTTGCCTCACTTCACCAGCAGCGCAGCCAGTCCCAGCAGCAATGCCATGCTCGCCACATTGGTGGCGGTCGTGAGAAAGATGGACGACGCGATGACCGGGTCGGCGCCGAGCTTCTTCAGGATGAGCGGCATGACGGCCCCGCAGGCGCCGCTGATCACGCAGCTGCCGACCATGGCGAGGAAGACCACGAGGCTGAGCATGTGCGCGTTGGGCATGTGCTTCACGACCGCGACCACGTACATGCAAGTCGCTGCGACGACACCGACGAGGGCGCCGTTGAGCAACCCAAGCAGCGCCTCCTTCATCACCAGCGATTTCTGCTTGCCCAGTTCCAGCTCGCCCAGGAAGACCGCGCGCAGGGTCACGGCCAGCGCCTGGCTGCCGGTGTTGCCCGACTGCCCGGCCAGCACCGGCAGGAACATGGTGAGGATCAACAGCCGGTCGATGGTTTCCTGGAACATCCCCACCACCCCGGCAGCCACGAAGGCAGTGATCAGGTTGAGCTGCAGCCAGCGGTGGCGGAGCCACAGGCTGCGCCACCAGGGCGTGGCGACACGCTCGTCCTTCACCACGCCCACCATGGCGCCCGGCTGCGCGCTCAGCTCGATCAACCGCTTGTGCTCCAGGGACAGCTCATCGTAGAGGCCTTTCGTCTCCCGGTGCAGCAGGCGAACTTCCAGCATGTTGTGGATGCGCGCCAGCACCTCGGCACGGTCGAAGGGCTTCGCGAGAAAATCCTTGGCGCCGGCCTGCAGCGCGCGCAGCTTCTGCTCGGGCTGCGCGGTGATGACGAGCACCGGAAGGTAGCCACCCTCTTCGATTTCCTTGAGGCTTTCCATGACCGCGAAACCGTCCAGGCCGGGCATCTGCAGGTCGAGCAGGATCAGGTCGTAGCGGTTGGCGCGGTGAAGGTCGCAAACCGTGCCCGGATCCATTGTCGAGGCGACGCGAACATAGCCGCCGGTGCGCAGGATCAGCTCGAGCAGGCGAACGTTGGCCGGCTGGTCGTCGACGACCAGGATGCCTGCGTTGAGGATGGCGGCTGAATCAACCACCACCCATCCTAGCGGCCCCGCCGCCCGCGGAATGTACGGTGGCGAACGTTAAGGATTCAGGCGGCGAGCATGTCCTCGTCCGGCACCGCCATGACGCCCGCGGAGCCCTTGACCATGGTGCTCGCAAGGCCCGGCGCCTGGACCAGCAGGTGGTCCGAATAGAAGCGCGCCGTCGCTATCTTGGCCTTGTAGAAACCGGCGTCGCCGCCGCCGGCCGCCAGCTTCTTCTCGGCCACCAGCGCCGCGCGCGCCATCTGCCAGCCTCCGCACACGATCCCCATGAGCCTGAGGAAAGGCACGGCGCCGGCGAAGGCCGCCTTGATGTCGGTCCCGGCGGTGGCAACGATGTAATCCACGCACTCGGCCACGGCCCTGGTTCCCGCAGCCAGAGAAGCGCCGATCGAAGCGATATCTGCGTTCTTCGACTTGCCGAGCTCGGCGTGGAAGGATTCCATCATCTGCAGCCAGCCCTTGATCGTGGTGCCGCCTTCACGCGCGATCTTGCGTCCGACGAGGTCGTTGGCCTGGATGCCGGTGGTGCCTTCGTAGATCGTGGTGATCCGGGCATCGCGCAGATGCTGGGCCGCGCCGGTTTCCTCGATGAAGCCCATGCCGCCGTGGATCTGCACGCCCAGCGACGCCACTTCGATGCCGGTCTCGGTGCTCCAACCCTTGACCACCGGGATCATGAGCTCGACGAAAGCCTGGTTCCTCTGGCGCGTGTCCTTGTCCGGATGGCGATGCGCCGCATCCATGGCGCCTGCAACCACATACGCCAGCGCCCGCATCGCCTCGGTCTGCGATTTCATCAGCATCAGCATGCGGCGCACGTCGGGGTGGTTGATGATCGCCACGGTCTTCGCGCCACCGGTCAGGTCGTTACCCTGCATGCGCTCCTTCGCGTACGCGAGCGCGCGCTGGTAGGCGCGCTCCGCGATCGCGACGCCTTCCATGCCGACGCCGAAGCGCGCGGCATTCATCATCACGAACATGTACGACAGGCCCTTGTTCTCCTCGCCCACGAGGTAGCCGATCGCGTTTTCGAACACCATGACCGCGGTGGGGCTCGCATGGATTCCCAGCTTGTGCTCGATCGAGGCGCAGGTGGCGGTGTTGCGCTCGCCCAGGGTCCCGTCGGGCTTGACGAGGAACTTGGGGACCACGAAAAGCGAAATACCTTTCACTCCGGGCGGCGCGTCCGGAGTCCTCGCAAGCACGAGGTGCACGATGTTCTCTGTGAGGTCGTGTTCACCGTAGGTGATGAAAATCTTCTGGCCGCTGATGCGGTAGTGGTCGCCCTCGCGGACCGCTCGCGAACGCAGCAGCGCGAGGTCGGAGCCCGCCTGCGGCTCGGTCAGGTTCATGGTGCCGGTCCAGGTGCCGGACACCATCTTCTCGAGGAAGGTTTTCTTGATTTGGTCGCTGCCGCACAGCAGGATCGCCTCGATCGCGCCCTGCGTGAGCAGCGGGCAGAGCGAAAACGCCATGTTCGCCGAGGTGATCATCTCGGTGACCGGCGTTGACACGAGCTTGGGCAACCCTTGACCGCCCCAGGCCGGATCGAGCGGCAGCCCGTTCCAGCCGCCTTCGACGAACTTGCGGTACGCCTCCCTGAAACCCTTGGGTGTGCGCACTGAGCCATCCTTCCACTGCGAGCCTTCCTGGTCGCCCGAGTAGTTGAGCGGATCGAGGACACCGGAGGTGAATTTGGCGGCTTCCTCAAGGATTGCCTCGACCGTGTCGGGCGTGGCGTCCTCGCAGCCGGGAAGCTTCGCAACCTCGGTCATCCCGGCAAGCTCGTTGAGGACGAACTTCATGTCCTTGAGGGGGGCGGTATAGGCGCTCATGACTTCCTCCTGGAACTACTTTTTCAACTCTTCCACCAACTGCGGCACGACCTGGAAAAGGTCTCCCACGATGCCGTAATCGGCCACCGAGAAGATCGGCGCTTCCTCGTCCTTGTTGATACAAACAATGACGCGGCTGTCCTTCATGCCGGCCAGGTGCTGGATCGCGCCGGAAATCCCGACCGCGATATAAAGGTCCGGCGCCACGATCTTGCCGGTCTGCCCGACCTGCCAGTCGTTGGGCACGAAGCCCGCGTCGACCGCGGCGCGCGACGCGCCCATCGCTGCGCCGAGCTTGTCTGCCAGCGGCTCGAGGATCTTGAAGTTCTCGCCCGAACCCATGCCGCGGCCGCCGGAGACGATGATCTTCGCCGCGGTGAGTTCCGGGCGCTCGGACTTCGAGACTTCCCGGCTGATGAACGAGGACAGTCCACTGTCGGCGGGCGCAGCAATGCTTTCCACCGCCCCGCCCCCCCCTGTAGCCGCGACTGCATCGAAGCCGGTGGTGCGCACCGTTATCACCTTGATCGCATCGGCGGACTGCACGGTCGCAAGTGCGTTGCCGGCGTAGATCGGGCGCACGAAAGTGTCCGGCGAAGTTACCTCGACGATTTCCGAAATCTGCTGCATGTCGAGGAGGGCCGCCACGCGCGGCGTTACGTTCTTGCCGTTCGAAGTCGCCGGCGCGAGGATGTGCGTATAGCTCTTCGCCATTCCAACAACCACGGCCGCCACGTTCTCGGCGAGGAAGTCGGCCAGGTGCGCCGCATCCGCGTGCAGCACTTTGGTGACGCCGGCGATCTTGCCCGCCGCTTCGGCGGCGGCGCCTGAGCCGCTGCCCGCCACCAGTACATGGATGTCCCCGCCGATCCTGGCCGCCGCGGCAACGGTATTGAGCGTCGCAATCTTGATCGACTTGTTGTCGTGTTCCGCGATGATAAGGCAGCTCATGAGATCACCTTCGCTTCATTGCGCAGCTTGGCCACCAGCGCCGCCGCGTCAGGCACCTTGATGCCGGCTTTCCGCTTGGGCGGCTCCACCACCTTGAGCGTCTTGAGTCGCGGCGTGACATCCACGCCCAGCGCATCGGGCTTGAGGTTCTCGAGGGTTTTCTTCTTTGCTTTCATGATGTTCGGCAGCGTGACGTACCTCGGCTCGTTCAAGCGCAGGTCGGTGGTGACGATGGCCGGCAGCTTGATCGAGATCGTCTCCAGCCCACCGTCGACTTCGCGCGTGACCTGGGCTTTGCCATCGGCGATCGTCACTTTTGAAGCGAACGTCGCCTGCGGCCAGTTCATTAGCGCGCCGAGCATCTGGCCGGTCTGGTTGGAGTCGTCGTCGATGGCCTGCTTGCCGAGGATCACGATCTGCGGCGATTCCTTGGCGCAGAGGGCCTTGAGCAGCTTGGCGACCGCGAGCGGCTGCAGCTCCACGTCGGTCTCGACCAGGATCGCGCGGTCGGCGCCGATGGCCAGCGCCGTGCGCAGCGTTTCCTGGCACGCGAGCGGCCCGCAGGACACGGCGATGATCTCGGTGGCCACGCCGGCCTCCCTGAGGCGGACGGCCTCCTCGACGGCAATTTCGTCGAAGGGGTTCATGGACATCTTCACGTTCGCGGTCTCCACGCCGGTGCCGTCGGACTTCACGCGCACCTTGACGTTGTAGTCGACCACGCGCTTCACGCTGACGAGGACTTTCATGGTTTCTTTTGGGGGAGAGGGAGTGAGTCGTCTGGTTGGGAAAACCGGGCCGCGAGATTATACCGCCGGGGACGAGGGACCGGATTCGCAAGGGGCGCGTTTCAAACGCGCCGCCGCCCCGGCGACCCGGCGATTGACACTCCCGCAGGCTGCATGGAACAGTGGACGACCTTTTTTCCCACAGGCCCCTTTCATGCCCCAGCCCGCCTCGCCACCCGGTCCGGAACACGTCTTCAAGGACAAGCTCGCCCAAGGCCGCTTCGAAATCCAGAAGTGTGCCGATTGCGGCAAGCATGTGTTCTATCCCCGCGTGATCTGCCCGCATTGCGGCGCGGACAAGCTCGACTGGGTCGCGGCCAGCGGCGCCGCCACCATCTACTCGACCACCGTGGTACGCAGGAAACCCGAGGCGGGCGGCGACTACAACGTGGCGCTGGTCGACCTTGCCGAAGGTCCGCGCATGATGAGCCGAGTGGCCGGTGTCGAGCCGGCCGCCGTGAAGATCGGCATGAAAGTCAATGCGCGCATCACACTCGAGAACGATGTGCGCTTCGTCGAATTCACTGCGGACTGACCCGATGCCGACTACCAAGGACTTGCGCGGCTCGGTGGCGATTGCGGGCGTGGGTCTGGCCGCGTGCGGCGAAGCACCCGGCTGGACCGAAAACGAAATCATGGCGGCGGCGGCGAGGAATGCGCTTGCCGATGCCGGCCTGACCACACGCGACGTGGACGGCCTGGTTTGCGCCAGCGTCAATGCCTTCCTCACCGGCCTGTCGGTGGGTGAGCAACTGGGCATCCATCCGAAGTTCACCGACTCGACCTGCGTCGGCGGGTCGTCTTTCGTCGGCCACCTGCTGCCGGCTGCGATGGCGCTCAATTACGGCCTTTGCGACGTGGTGCTCGTGACCTACGGCTCCAACCAGCGCACCGGCGTGGGCCGCGCCGAGGGCGGCAAGGTCAAGTCGCTCCTCGATCCGCTGGCCTTCGAAGCCCCGTACAAGCCTTTCAATCCGATGTCGTCCTACGCACTTGCCGCGGCGAGGCATATGCATCAATACGGCACCACGCGAACGCACCTGGCCGAAGTCGCGGTCGCCGCGCGCAAATGGGCGCAGCTCAACCCGGAGGCCTTCATGCGCGATCCGCTGTCGATCGAGGACGTGCTGAAGGCGCGCATGGTGTCCGACCCGCTTACGGTGCGCGACGCCTGCCTCGTAACCGACGGCGGCGGGGCGTACGTTCTCGTGCGCGCGGACCGCGCGAAGAGCCTAAAGAAGAAGGCCGTCTACCTGCTCGGCTGCGGCGCGGCGCACTGGCACCGGCAGATCGCCTCGATGCCCGACCTCACGGTGACCGCCGCCTCCGAGTCCGGCCCGCGCGCGTTTGAAATGGCCGGCCTGAAGCCCTCCGACGTGGACGTGGTCGAGCTCTACGACGCCTTCACGATCAACACGATCCTGTTCCTCGAGGATCTGGGCTTCTGCAAGAAGGGCGAAGGCGGCGCTTTCGTTTCGGGCGGACGCATCGCGCCCGGCGGCAGCCTGCCGGTGAACACGAATGGCGGCGGCCTTTCGTGCGTGCATCCCGGCATG
>JANMXB010000277.1:0-6586 GCA_031380765.1 Pseudomonadota bacterium
GTACCCCACAAAGGCCATCCGCTTCATCGTCCCCTACCCGCCAGGCGGCGCCTCCGACGTCGTGGCCCGCCTGATCGGCCAGCACATGAGCGACACCTGGCGCCAGCCGGTGGTGATCGAAAACCGCGCCGGCGCCAACGGCATGATTGCGCTGTCCTTCGTGGCCCAGTCCGCGCCCGACGGGTACACGCTTCTCATGACCAATGTGGGGCCGAGCGCGATCAACCCGAGCATCTACGCCAAGGTCCCTTACGACGCGGTGAAGGATTTCGCGCCGGTTTCGCTCACCAACCTCGTGCCGCTCATGCTGGTGGTCAATGCGTCGCTCGGCGTGAACACGATGGCCGATCTCGTCGCGCGCGCGAAGGCGTCGCCGGGCACGCTGACCTACGGCACGGGGGGCACCGGCACCGCGGGCCACCTCGCGATGGAATTGTTCATGACCAATGCAGGCATCCGCATGGAACGCGTCAGCTACAAAGGCGACGGCCTTGCGCTGAACGACATGCTGGGTGGCCAGATCACCACGATGTTCACCACGGTGATCTCAGGTGAGCCGCACGTCCAGTCGGGCAAGCTCAAGGCGCTGGCGGTCACGACCACGAAGCGCCTCGCCGCGAAACCCGACCTGCCGACCGTCGCCGAATCGGGCATGCCCGGCTTCGAGGCCGTGTCCTGGGGCGGCGTCATGGTCCCGGCCGGCACGCCGCGACCGATCGTGGTCAAGCTCAACACGGAAATCAACCGCATCCTCAGGCTGCCCGACTTCAGGGAGCGCCTCGCCAAGGTGGGCGCGGAAACCGCAGGCGGCACGCCCGAGGAGTTCCAGGCTTATCTCGCCGCCGAGACCGGGAAATGGGCCATGGTCGCGAAGACCGCCAATATCCGGGTTGAATAACAATTATCGGGAAGGGTCCTCACCATGTTTTCCGTCGCACGCCGTATTGCACTTGCCGCCTTCGCCTGTCTCTTGCCGATATGCGCACCGCTCGGGGCACAGGAATACCCGCCCGCGAAGCCGGTACGCATCATCGTGCCGTTCGCCGCCGGCGGGCCTTCCGACATTCTTGCGCGCGTGCTGGCGCAGAAGCTCTCGGCAAACTGGAAACAGTCCGTCATCGTGGACAACCGTGCCGGGGCCGGCGGATCCTTGGGCGCGGGCATCGCAGCGAAATCGCCGCCCGACGGCACGACCCTGCTGCTTTCCGACACCGGCGTCCTGACCATCAGCCCGTCGCTGTACGCCAACCTGCCTTACACGCCAAGAGACCTCGTCCCGGTCATCAATCTGGCGAAGAACTGGTTGGTGCTGGTGGCGCCTGCCAATTCAAGCCTCAACTCCCTTAGCGACATCATTGCGCGCGACAAAGCGAAGTCCGGCAGCGTGAACTACGCCAGCGCCGGCACCGGCTCCACGCCGCACCTGGCCGCGGAGAAACTCGCCGCCGCGGCGCACGTGAAAATGCTGCATATCCCCTACAAAGGCAGCGGTCCAGCGCTCAACGACGTCGTTGCCGGCCAGGTCGACACGCTGGTCACCAGCACTGCCGCCGCGATGCCGTTCATCAAGGGCGGCAAGCTCAAGGTCATTGCCGTCACATCGCTTCAGCGCCTCGCGCTGCTGCCCGACGCGCGCACCGCGGCCGAATCCGGCCTGCCGGGTTTCGAGGCTGTCGGCGCACAGGGACTTTATGCACCGGCCGGAACGTCGCCAGAATACGCCAGGCGGCTCAACGCCGAAGTCGCCGCCATCATCAGGCAGCCCGACATGCAGGAGCGCTGGACGCAGATGGCGCTGTCAGCGGTGGACAATACGCCCGAGCAGTTTTCGGTGTGGCTGGGAGAGCAGTCGGAGCAGTGGGGAAGGCTGATTAAGGAGGCGGGGGTAAAGGCGGAGTGAGGAGCGGTTTTAAGCTTTGATATCTCTCGTTAGTTTGTGAGGCTTGAGTGTTTGCGCGTTCGCGCAAACGCAGAAACCTCACAAACTAACGAGACATGGGCTCTCAGCGACCGCATTGACTTCGATCAGGCAAACTGATTCTTCAGCGCCGTCTCCCCTTTCCACATCCGTCCCAGGTTCTCCATCAGCAGATCCAGGACGTTATCCTCGTACTTCCGTGTCTCCCCGGCCGTGTGCGGCGTGATCAGAACGTTGGGCACGGTCCACAGCGTGGACGTCGCCGGCAGCGGCTCTTCCCATACACAGTCGAGCGCCGCGCCCGCGATGGTGCCTTTCTTGAGCGCTTCCACCAGCGCGGGTTCGTTGACCACCTTGCCGCGCGCGACGTTGACGAGGTAGGCCGACGGCTTCATCGCGGCCAGCGCCTTCGCATCGATCAGGTTCTCCGTCCTCGGCGTGAGCGGACAGGTCAGCGCGACGAAATCGGCTTCGGGCAGTACGGAAAGAAGGTCGCCTTCTCCGACGATCCGGTCCGCCGCGCCGGCGCCCTTCGACGTGTCGCGCTTCGTTCCGATGACTTTCATGTCGAAGGCGCGCGCCAATGTGGCCAGACGCGAGCCGATGCGCCCCATGCCGGCGATTACCAGCGTTTTGCCGCCCAATTCGTCTTCGCGCTTCGAGATGTCGCCGATCATGCCGCGCCACAGTTTTGCGGTCTGGTTGTCGCGCGCCTGCGGGATCTGCCGCGCCAACGCCAGGATCAGCGCTATCGCATGCTCGGCCACGGCGCGCTCGTTCGACCCCTGCGCGCTGGCGACGCGGATACCGGCAGCCTGGAGCGCCTCCTTGCCGTACTGGTCGGTGCCGGCGCTGATCGACTGGATGAAGGCCAGCTTCGGCGCGACCGGGATGAACTCGTTCCGCCAGAGGCCGGAGCACACGACCACGTCCGCTTCCCCGATGCGCGCCTTGAGGTCATCGAGGTTGCGCACCTCGAACGAATTGATGCCGGTGTTCCGCACGGCGAATCGCTCGCCCATGCGGTAGGCGACGTGAGCGAAACAAACGGTGAGTTTTTCCTTCGACGGCAGCGGACGTGCGGGCATGGCTTGTCTTCCGGTTAATTGGGGTCAGACCACATTTTACTTGGCGAAGGCGCGCTGCCGCGCGCAGATCAACTGCCCGAGGCTCTCCTTGCGGTTGCGCGGCGGCGCCGAGCTGCGCTTCGCGGCCACGTACTCCGGGTCGCCGAACTGCTCGAGCAATTGCTGGTAGGCCGAGTGCATGCGGGCGTCGAACCTGCGCTCGCGGCCTTCAGCGTCGCGCGCCGGATGCGCCGGGTACAGCGTCAGGCAAGGCAGATAGCCTGCCGGCACCGGGATGTTGGCATCGTGGACGCGGCGCCGCCGAATCAGGTTCGGCATCAGGTGGGTGTGCGGACCGTTGGGCGATACGCCGCCGGGCGGCGGGATCGGATTGGTGATCTCGACGCGCGCCATGCGCGATTCGACCACGCGCGCCGGGCCGGCCGCGACGATGGCGGCGTTGAGATCCGGGCGCTCGAGCACCGATGCGCCCAGCGCGGCGCGCAGCAAGTCGATCAGCGCCGGGTCGGCAGTGCGCACGCAGAAATTCACGCTGCGCCGGGCGAGGCCGAGATCGAACAGTATTTCGCGGCGCGACGCTTCGAAAATCGCGTCGCTGTCCGGCCCGAGTTCAGTGATGCCGGCACGCCCGTGCATGCACGCCTCGCCTTCGGGCAGGCAGAACGCGATCCCGTGATTCCACAGTCTGGGATTCGGGCTCGGCGTTTCATAGGCGAGGATGCGAGCGCCGGCAAGTGGCTTGATGCGCATCGCTCCTCCTCTGGCCGCGACGGTATGCGCGTCGATTTGCGCCGCCGGGAGCTGCGCATGGTGGAACTCGGCCAGCACGCCGAACTCGCCCACGCTCCAGCTGCTCGAAGGTTCCGCCAGATGCTCGGCGAGGAGGTGCTCGATGTGGTTCGGCTTTTCCATTGACGCAGCGCATTCTAAGCCGGCCCACCGCCCGCCGCTGTCAACCGGGCCCCTGGTTTTCGCGTTATTCGGGTTAACCGGCATTCTCGCCGGTAATCTAGGAGGCTTGGAAATGAAAAAACTCACCGCTTTGCTGCTGGTCCTGGGATTGGCTGCCTTCAACGCCCTCGCGGACGTCAATATCAACACCGCGACACAGGCGCAGCTCGAGACTTTGAACGGCGTCGGCCCGGCCAAAGCCAAGGCCATCATCGACTATCGCACCAAGAACGGCCCCTTCAAATCGCTTGCGGACCTCGAAAAAGTTCGCGGCATCGGTCCCGGTCTGTACACGAAGATCAAGTCGGACGTAAAGCTGACCGGCGAGACGGTAGTGCCTTCGCATGACAAGGGGCAGCACAAAGGCGCGGCGAAGAAAACCGAACCCGCGAAGCCCGCCGCCCCGGCAGCGCCCGCCGCCAAGGTCGAGCCCCCGAAGTCGGCCGCTCCGGCAACGCCTGCCGTCAAGGCCGAGCCGGCAAAACCCGCAACGCCTGCGGCACCTTCGCCCAAGGCGGATGCGAAAGGTGACGACAAGTCAGCCGACAAAGGCGCGAAGAAGTAGATCCGCAAGGCCGGGGCCGATTCGCCCTTGCCCATGGTCGCGAGCAGCCGCCCGCGCCATGGGCGGCGCGAATCCAAGGAAGCTAAAGTTAGCTTCCTTGCTAGCGGCCCTGCGCCAGCAGGTCGATGAACGCCGAGGGTTCCACTTCGCCTTTGCCCTCCGCGACCAGCAGCCGGAATCGCTCCACCGCTGCGCACGCCATGGGCAGCGGCACACCGGCTTCCTCGGCTACCGCCACCGCATTCAGCAGGTCCTTGAGCATCACGTTGACCGTGCCGAGCGCCGGCTCGTACTGCCGCGAGGCCATGCGCGGGCCGAATACCTGCAGCGGCTTGGAATCGGCGAACCCGCCCTTCAGCGCCTCGGGGATCTTCCCCGCATCCACTCCGGCGGCCTCCGCCAGGCGCAGGGCCTCCGCGATTACCGGAAACAGGCTCGCGACGATGACCTGGTTGGCGAGCTTGGTGACCTGCCCCGCGCCCGAGTCGCCCATGCGCGTGAAGCGGCTCGCGAGTTCGGCGATCAGAGGCCTTACGAACTCGATGTGCTCCGCCTTGCCGCCGGCCATGATCGCGAGCGTCCCCTGCTCCGCTCCGACCGTGCCACCGGAAACAGGCGCGTCGATATAGCCGATCCCTCTGGCCGCCAGTTGCGTCGAATAGTCGCGCGCCGCTGACGGCGCGATGCTGGAGAAGTCGATGACGATCTCGCCCTCTGCGGCTGCTTGGGCGACACCGCCCGGTCCGAACAGGACGTCCTTCACCGAGTTCTGGTCCGTGACGCACATCATCACGATGTCGGCGAAGCGCGCGACCTCGGCCGGGGAATCTTTCGCAATCGCTCCCATGGCCGTTACCGGGACGAGCTTTTCCTTGCTGCGATTCCACACCGCGACCTTGTAGCCAGCAGCAAGCAGCCGCAGCGTCATGGGTTTGCCCATGAGGCCGATGCCGATGAAGCCGAGTTTTGGAAGGCTCATGACCTCTTTCCGCCGCTATGGGTCACTGCCCCCAGATTCGCCGGCCCCACGAGCGCCGCGTATTTCTCCAACCCTCCCGACAACCGTTCGCGCTTCGGCGGCTGCCACGCTTTCTTTCGCTTCGCCAATTCAGCCTCCGGCACATTCAGCGTGAGCTTCCCCGCCTTCGCGTCGATGACGATGACATCGCCGTTCTTCACCAGCGCAAGCGGTCCGCCGACTCCGGCCTCGGGCGACGCATAGCCGATCATCATGCCGCGCGTGGCGCCGGAAAACCGCCCATCGGTGAGCAACGCAACTTTTTCGCCCATGCCCTGCCCATAGATGAGCGCCGTCACGCCGAGCATCTCGCGCATGCCCGGCCCGCCTTTGGGTCCTTCGTAGCGGATCACGAGGACCTCGCCTTCGGAGTAGGATCGCGAAGCGACCACCGCGGCGCACTCCTCTTCGCATTCGAATACGCGCGCGCGTCCAGTGAATTTCAGATTCTTCAGGCCGGCGACCTTGATCAGCGCACCGTCCGGCGCGAGATTGCCTTTCAGAACGACCAGGCCGCCCGTGGCCGTGATCGGCTCCTTGCGCACCACTTCCCCATCCGCGCCGGGATGATCGGCCAGCTCCTCTTCGAGCGTGGTTCCGAAAATCGTGAGGCAATCGCCGTGCAATGCGCCGCGCTCGAGCAGTACCTTGAGGACGTTGTACACGCCTCCAACGGCGTGCAGATCCTTGGCGAGGAACCGCCCACCTGGCTTCATGTCTGCAATCAGCGGCGTCTTCTTCGAGATCCGCGCGAGATCGTCGAGAGAAAACCGGATGCCCGCCTCGTGCGCAATTGCGGGAATGTGCAGTCCCGCATTGGTCGAGCCGCCGGTCGCCGCCACCGCGGCGCACGCATTCTCGAGGCTTTTCTTCGTTACCAGGTCGCGCGGCAGCGGTCCACCGGTCCGCAGCAATTCCATCACCACGCGTCCAGCTTCGCGCGCGGTCGCACCCCGCTCCTTGGCCATCGCAGGCATGGTTGCGGAACCGGGCAGCGCAAGCCCCAGGGTTTCGGAGACCATGGCCATCGTGTTCGCGGTGAACTG
>JANMXB010000279.1:0-1809 GCA_031380765.1 Pseudomonadota bacterium
CCTGCGCGTCGGCGCATCCACTGTCCTGCTCGAGCGCCTCACGCCCGACGGGTTGCTCGAAGCGATCCGGAAATTCGGGGCCACGATATGCTTCACAGCGCCGACGTTCTACCGCCAGATGGCGCCCATCGCCAGGAACCATACCCTGAAGACCCTGAAGAAATGCGTCTCGGCCGGCGAGGCGCTGCCGGACGCCACCCGGCGGTTGTTCAGGAACGCCACCGGCATCGAGATCATCGACGGCATTGGCGCCACCGAAATGATCCACATTTTCATCTCGCATACGCCCGAGAGGGTGCGCAGCGGTGCCACCGGCTATGCAATTCCCGGCTACAAGGCGACAGTGCTGGACGCCAAGGGCAAACCCTGTGCGCCGGGGGTCGTCGGCCGGCTCGCGGTCAAAGGGCCGACAGGCTGCCGCTATCTCGCCGACGAGCGGCAGAAGGTCTACGTGCAGAAAGGCTGGAACGTGACCGGCGACGCCTATTCGATGGACAAGGACGGCTATTTTTTCTACCAGGCGCGCACCGACGACATGATCGTGTCGGCCGGCTACAACATCGCCGGTCCCGAGGTCGAGGGCGCGCTGCTCGCGCACGAAGCGGTGGCCGAGTGCGGTGTCGTGGGTGTCGCGGACGAAGAGCGCGGCCAGATCGTAAAAGCCTATGTGGTGCTCAAGCCCGGCTACCAGAGGACCGAGGCGGTGGCGAAAATGCTCCAGGACCACGTCAAGAATGTGATCGCCCCGTACAAATATCCGCGTGCCGTCGAATTCATCGAAGCCCTGCCGCGCACCGAAACCGGCAAGCTGCAGCGGTTCAAACTGAGGACAAGATCATGATGCAGATCCTGCAACCGCCGGGCTGGGCGCGCCCGCGCGGCTATTCCAATGGCATCGCGGCCGCCGGAGGAAAACTGGTTTTCATCGCCGGGCAGATCGGCTGGAACGAGCGGTGCGAATTCGCCGAAAAAGGGTTCGGCGGCCAGTTCCGCCAGACGCTCAGGAACATCCTCGCAGTGCTCGCCGAGGCGGGCGGCAGGCCGGAGCACCTCGTGCGGCTTACCTGGTACGTGGTCGACAAGCAGGAGTATCTGGCAGCGGGCGCCGAGATCGGCGCGGCGTATCGCGAGCTCATGGGAAAGAACTACCCGACGATGGCGGTCGTGCAGGTGGGTGCACTGGTCGAAGATGCTGCGCGCCTCGAGATCGAGGCAATGGCCGTTGTTCCGGCGTAGTCCGAAGTCACTGGCGAAGGGGCGCACATGAAAGTCTCGATCATCGGCGGTGGCCCGGGCGGCCTGTACTTTGCGCTGCTCGCGAAGAAGAGCTGGCCGACCTGGGACATCACGGTGTACGAGCGCAACCGTCCCGACGACACTTTCGGCTTCGGCGTGGTGTTCTCCGACGAGACCCTGGGCGCGTTCCGCGACTACGACGTGCCCTCCTACGAAGCGATCCGGCGCGCATTCGCGTACTGGGGCGACGTCGATGTGGTGTACAAAGGCGCGACGATCCGCTGCGCGGGCAACGGATTTTGCGGGTGCTCGCGCATGACGCTGCTGAAACTGCTGCAGGATCGCGCGCGCGGCCTGGGCGTGAAGCTCGAGTTCCAGCACGAGGTCGGCGGCGTGGAGGATTTCGCCGACAGCGACCTGATCGTCGCGGCCGACGGCATCAACTCGCGCGTGCGCGAGGCGCACAAGGACCATTTCAAGCCCGTCGTCGACCTGCGGCCGAACAAGTTCACCTGGCTGGGCTCGACCCGGCCGATGGACTCGTTCAAGTATTTCTTTCGCGAGACGCCGCAC
>JANMXB010000287.1:0-11790 GCA_031380765.1 Pseudomonadota bacterium
GCGGCTCCGCACATTCCGACCTACAGAGAGGCGGGGCGGTCGGACCTTGCCTGTACTTCGTGGAAAGGGCTTTTGGCTCCTCGCGGGACGCCGGAGGCCGTGACTTCGAGGCTGCATCGCGCTGTGCAACTCATCCTGGCCGACAAGGAGGTGCGCGAGCGTCTGGTCGCCATGGGCGCCGAGCCGCTGGGCAGCACCCCCGAGCAGTTCGCCTTCTTCATCAGAGCCGAAACGGTAAAGTGGGCCGAGATCGTGAAGGTGTCCGGCGCTTCTCTGGACTGACCTGGAATCTCATGAAAAATCCGTACATGACGCGCCAGGCATTGACGGCCAGCCTCGCATTCGCCGGGTTCACGCCATTGCAGGTCGTGAGGAACCGTGGATGAGCGACGAAACCGCCTCGCGCCCTGCTGCTTCAAACGACTTCATCAAGGTCAGGCCCGACTGGCTCGCCCTGCGTTGCGAAGAGCCGCTGGAGCCCGACCTGCCGATCATTGACCCCCACCATCATCTCTGGGACCACCCGGGCAATCGTTACCTGCTTGCCGATTTGCTGGAAGACGCCGGCAGCGGCCACAAGATTGTCGCCACGCTGTTCGTGGAGTGCCGGGCCATGTACCGCGCCAATGCGCCGCTCGAGTGGCGGTCGCTGGGCGAGACCGAATTCGTCAACGGCATCGCGGCGATGAGCGCGAGCGGCGGCTATGGCCCGACGCGCGCCTGCGCCGGCATCATCGGCAATGTCGACCTGCGGCTCGGCAGCCGCGCCGTGGACGCCCTCGAGGCGCATATGGCGGTCGGCGGCGGCCGTTTTCGCGGCATTCGCAATGTCTCGGCGTGGCATCAGGAAGGCATCAGGGCAACCACTTCCAACCCGCCCGGGGGATTGCTGCTCGACCCGGCTTTTCGTGAAGGGTTCGCCTGTCTGGCTCGCCTCGGTCTCAGTTTCGACGCCTGGCTGATGCACACACAGCTCGACGACCTGCTCGACCTGGCGCGGGCTTTTCCGGATACGACCATCGTGCTGGATCATGTCGGCGGGCCGATCGGCATCGGCTCGTACGCCGGCAAGCGCCAGGAGGTATTCGCGAGCTGGAGCGCCGCGATCCGGGAACTTGCGCGCTGTCCGAACGTGCACGTGAAACTGGGCGGTCTCGGAATGCATCTGTTCGGATTCGACTTCCATGCGAGAGAACTGCCGCCCTCGTCGCAAGACCTGGCGCAAGCATGGAAACCCTACATCGAGACCTGTCTCAGCGCGTTTGGCGCCGGGCGCTGCATGTTCGAGAGCAACTTTCCGGTCGACAAGGGCAGCTGCAGCTACGGCGTGCTCTGGAATGCCTTCAAGCGCCTGACGACGGGCTGCACCGCCGACGAGAAAACCGCCCTTTACAGCGGTACGGCCTGCAAGGTCTACCGCCTTGCGCCTCCGGCCTGACGGGCCAATAAGCCACTCCCTCGGCTGGGCTTCGGGCCCCGCAGCCCGAGTCGCGTGCCGCCTCCGGGCCTACAGCAGTTTGAATAAGCGCGGCAGCACCAAAGTGAACCATGGCGCGACGATGATCACGGCCAGGCCGGCGCATAGCACCGCAATGAACGGCAGGATGACGCGGGAGGCGCGATCGATGGAGACTTCGGCGATGCCGCAGGCGATGAACAGCCCGACCCCGATCGGGGGCAGGAACAGCCCGATGCCGACCGCGGCAACGATGACGATGGCATAGTGAATCGGGTCGATCCCGAGTTGAATCGCCACCGGCAGCAGGCTGGGCAGCAAAATAACCACCGCCGGCAGACCTTCGACGACAGCGCCGAAGACTATGAAGACCAGCGCCGTGGCGAGCAGGAAAACCAGCGCGCTCCCCGGTACCAGGGTCATGACGCCGATCAGCATCGCGGGCAATTGCTGCACCGTGAGGAACCAGGAGATCACGCCGGCGGTAGCCAGCAGCAAGCCGACCGCGCCGGTGATGGCGCAGGCCTGGATCAGGATCTCGGGCAATTCGCGCCAGGCGATTTCTCGATAGACGAACAGGCCGACAATCGCGGCATACAGCACTGCAATGACCGATGCCTCGGTCGGCGTCGTAATGCCGCCGAGGATGCCGCCGAAAATGATTGCCGGCATTCCAAGCGGAATCAGCGCGCGGCCGAACGCCACGCCAACCTCGCGCAGGCTCGGGCGCGGCGCCACCGCGATGCCGGCGCGGCCCGCGATTACGTAGATGTGGCCCATCAGCGCGAGCGACAACACCACCGCGGGGATGAAGCCGGCGGCGAACAGCGCCGCGACAGAGAGTCCGGCGATCGACCCGATCACGATCATCAAGATGCATGGCGGCACCAGAATACCCATTGCCGACGCAGACGATACGATGGCAACTGCCTGCTCGCGCGAGTAACCGGCGCGCACCATTGACGGGATGGTGGTCGAGGCGACCGCCGAAACGTCGGCAACGGTGGACCCGGAGATGCCGGAAAAAACGTATTCCGCCACTACCACCGCCATGCCCAAACCACCGCGCACCCATCCCACCAGCGCGATCGCGAGATCGACCAGACGCCGCGCGATGCCTCCGGTTTCCATCAGCGCGCCGGCAAGGACGAACAGGGGAAACGCCAGCAGCACGAACGAATCGACCTGATGCAGCATCTGCTGCACGGTTGTCGCCAGCGGCGCCGGCGAGGCGATCAGCGCGCCGACAAAACCGGCGCCGCCGACTGCGATCGCAACCGGCGCGCCAATCAGCAACAGCGCCAGAAAAATCAAGGTGACCGGAATCATCGCGCGGGCGCGCGGCGGCGCATCTGCAGCAGCGCAAACACGATCATCAGCGCGCCGCCGACCGGCAGCGCCGCGTAAAACCACAGCATCGAGATCTCCAGCGCGTCAGTGACCTGGCCGCGTGCGAGCGGCAGGATGACATAACCGCCGGCCAGCAGCACGCCGCCAAAGGCCATCACCGTTGCATTTGCGACTTGGTCGGCCACGCGCATGGCGCCGGCGCCGAGCCGATCGACCAGCAGACGCATGCGGAAATGCATGCCGCGCCGCACCGCCACGGCCGCGCCGAGAAAAACGATCCAGATAAAGCACAGGCGGGCCACCTCGTCATACCAGCTGAAGGTGGCCTGCAGAACGTAGCGGCTGAACACGCCGAGGAACACGTCGCCCACCAGCACCACCATCAGCGCCAGGCACAGGCGCTCGATCAGCATCTCACTTGGTCGCGCTGGCCTTGGCCGCCGCGATCACGCGGTCGAACAATTCCTTGCCAACCTTGTCTTCGATGAACTTGTAGACCGGTTGGGCGCGCTGCTGGAAGACGCGCAAATCCTTGACCTGGTTGACCTGGACGCCCTTCGCGCGCATCGCCACCATTGCGTCCTGCTCGGCCTTGACCTCGTCGATGCGATGCTGGGCGCAGGCGATTGCCATCGACTCGTCGACCACTTTTTTAAGGTCCGCGGGCAGCGCGTCGTATTTCTTGCTGGCCATCATCCACAGCCCCGGCGGATAGGAGTGCAGCGTTATCGAGTAATACTTTGTGATCTCGTGAAACTTGTCGGAAACCATCGTCGAGGCCGGCAGCTCCAGCCCGTCGATGGTGCCCTGCTTCATCGCCAGATAGACCTCGCCCCACTGCATTGGCACCGGGTTGGCGCCGAACTGTTTCATCGTCTCGACTATGGTCGGGATCGGCGGCACGCGTATGGTCTGCCCCTTCAAATCGTCGGGGGTCAGGATTGGCCTCTTGTTCGACAGGATGTTGCGAAACCCATAGCCGCCGCCGTAGCAGAAGCCGCGCGCGCCGAGCGGCTCGAGCCTTTTCATCAACTCGGTCCCCAGCGGGCCGTCAAGCACCTTCCAGATGTGCTCCCGGCTTTGCCAGAGGAAGGGGATGTCGGGCGCGAGAAACTTGGGATCGAACTTGCCGCCGATCGAAGAGGTCACGATCGCTCCCATGTCCACGGTGCCGAGCTGCATGCCTTCGAGCATCACGGTCTCATTCTTGGCAAGCTGGCCTGCCGGATAAACCTCGACCTTGAGGCGGCCGCCGCTTTTTGCTTCAGCCACCTCCTTGAACTTGACCGCCGCGCTCGAGAACGGATTGTCAAGACCGACGATGGTCGCGAGCTTCAGGCTCACCGGAGCCTGGGCGAAGGTCGCGGGCGCCGCCGCCGCCGCCGTTGCAAGCGCAAGCACTGCGACGTATCTGGTCGTTCGTTTCATGATCGGAGTCTCCTGAAGTTTTTGGTTCGCAGCCCGAATCGACCTGGTTGAAAATTGTTTGTATTCCCCATTGCCATGCCAGTCAAGCCTGCTCGGTGAGTGGGCGCCGGGCTAAACTGAAGTTTCCTTTCTCCTTGCACTGAAGGCGCGTCGTGTGTTAACTACATGGGCAGGGCCATTCTGCATTGACCAGAGAAGGATTTCGAATGCATGACCTCTTGATTCGCGGCGCGCAGGTTTATGACGGGCTGGGCAATGCACCGAAACACGCGGACGTGGCGGTCCACAACGGGCGCATCAACGCGATCGGCAAGGTGGCGTCAGCGGCCCGTGAAACCGTCGATGCAGGCGGCCTGTCGCTGATGCCCGGCATCGTCGACCTGCACACTCACTACGATGCCCAGGTCACCTGGGACCGCACGATGTCGCCATCGTCCGCGCTGGGCGTCACGACCGCGGTCATCGGCAACTGCGGCTTCGGTGTCGCACCCTGCCCGGCCAACATGCGCGAGACCATGATGAAGAACCTCTCCGTGGTGGAGGGCATGGACCTGAATGCGTTGCTGACGGGCGTGCGCTGGGACTTCGAGACGTTCCCCGAATACATCGAGCAGTTACGGCGCACCGGGCCATACCTGAACACCGCGGTCTTCGCGGGCCATTCGGTGATGCGCACGGCGGTGATGGGCGAGGCGGCCTCCGAAAGAGTGGAGCCCACCGAAGCCGAGATGGCCGAGATGCGCCGCCTGCTTCGCGAAGCGATGGACGCCGGCGCTATCGGCTTTGCGTCGTCGTTCTCTCCCAACCACAGCGGCTATGGCGGCAGGCCGATGCCTTCGACGATCGCCACCGAGGCCGAACTGCGTTCGTTGACCGGCGTGCTGGGCGAGATGGGGCGGGGCGTCTTCATGTCTGCGACCGGTTCCCGTCTCACGCCGCAGACGATGGAGTCGATCGCTGCCGAGACGAAGCGGCCGGCGTACATCTCGACCGTGCTGACAATGTACAACGAAGCCGAGCCGGAGCGCGGCCTGTCATACTACGACGTCTGCGCGCAGGCGCTTGACCGCGGCAACGAGGTCTATATCCTCACGAGCTGCCAGCCGCTGTTGTTCGACTTCAACCTGACCGATCCGTACCTGCTGCTCAGTCACAGCGCATTCGACGCGATCAAGGGCGTGAAGCCCGCGGAACTGCCGGACATCTATGCCGATCAGGCCTTCCGAGCGAAGTTTCGCGAGGACTTGCGCCATCCCAGGTCGGGCGTTCTGTTCCTGGGCAACTGGGAACGCATCGAGGTGAACCTGACGGCGCTGCCCGGGCATGCGAAGTTCGAAGGCATGACAGTGGCCGCGATGGCACGCCAACAGAACGTGGATCCGGTCGACGCGTTCTTCGACCTCGCGCTGAAGGAGGGCCTGAAGACGTCCTTCGTCGGCAAGCTTTTCCAGAACGTCGATGCCGGCGTGGCTCCGCTGCTCAAGCATCGGGCCGGCGTGATCACCCTCTCCGACGCCGGTGCGCACCTGGTCTACATGTGCGACGCGGGTTTCGGCCTGCATTTCCTCGCCCACTGGGTGCGCCAGACCGGCGAGTTCACGCTGCAGGAAGGCATTCGCCGCCTGACCAGCGAGCCGGCGCATCGCTTCCGCATTCCTGAGCGCGGTCGGCTGGTGGAAGGCGCCCCGGCAGACATGCTGCTGTTCGACCCGGCGGCGGTCGGCATTTCCAGGCCGAAGTCGCTGCACGACCTGCCCGGCGGTGGCTCGCGCATGGTGCGCGAGCCGCAGGGCGTTCACGGTGTATGGGTCAACGGCGTGAAGATCCATGACGGCCGCGGCTACGTCGAACTGGAGCGCGGACCGGGCCAGGTGCTGGACAAATTCGATCGGTGACACGCGCGCCGCGAGGTCTGGCTGCCTTCGACGATGGGCTACGCAACCTGACATGCCTACAAGCAGCCGCGGACTTCTCTATGACGTGATCGACTTGACGCCTCCGTGGCGCAAGCGCGGCACGCCCATCGTCTTCCACCATGGCATCGGTGCGAACCGGGATACATGGGCAGCCTGGCTGCCGCAGATGGCGGCACGGCAACCGGTGATCCGTTTCGACATGCGCGGCTTCGGCGATTCCGCGCCGCTGCCTGAAGATTCAGCAGACTTGATGGACGTGCTGATCCAGGACGTGTTCGACGTCGCCCCGTCGAACGAGCCGGTTCATCTGGTGGGAGAGTCCGCGGGCGGCACGATCATGCTCGCTGCCGCACTTCGCCACCCGGAGCGGGTTGCGAGCGTCACGATAAGCAACGCCGCCATCGTGGGCAGCGGCATTGGCCAAATCAGCACCTGGCGGCCTCTTTTCGCGGACGGAGTGAAAGCCTGGAACGACCGCATGATGGAGTGCCGGTTTGCGCCCGGCGCCATCGACGAGGCGGCCGCGGCGTGGTACTCGGAGGAGCAATCGCGCACCAAGCCGTCGGCAGCGCTTGCCGTGGCGGACATGCTCGCCGCCACGGACCTCACACCCGAACTGTCGCGCCTGCGCTTGCCCCTGCTTGTCTTGATACCCGACTCGAGCCCGTTCGTTCCGATGAGCATGTACGCCGGGCTCGAAGAGCGCGTGCCGGGTGCTGAGACGAAGGTGTTCAAGGGCGTGCGCCACGGCCTGCCTTTCTCGCACGCCGAGGAATGCGCCCGCACGCTGCTGGACTTCATTCGGCGCCGGGCTTCATAACCGGGGCGAAGTCCGGCCGCCGCGCCCTTTTTCGTGTGTGCGCTGATGCGTCGCCGAGATGGACGCATTCATGAAAGACAAGACCAGGCTGTATGTGGACGGCGCGAAGCGCCTGGGATTGGGCAACAGGTAACCGGTGCGGCACCGTCAGTGAAAAACCGAGCCTCCGTCCAGGCTCAGGGCCGAGCCGGTCATGAACGCGGATTCGCCGCAACTGAGGAACAGGACCGCGTCCGCGACTTCCTCCGTGGTGCCGAAGCGTTTCATCAGGTTGCGCGAGATATAGCGCTGGTACGCGGCATCCCGATCCGCGTGCAGACTGAGGTTGCGCTCCACCAGCGGCGTCATGACGATTCCGGGACACACCGCGTTGACGCGGATGTTGTCCGCGGCGAGATCCATCGCGATGGCCTTGCTGAACATCACCAGTCCGCCCTTGGAAGCACAGTAGGCGCTGAAATTCTGCCTCGGCTGCAGTCCGGCGCCAGAGGCGATATTCACGATCGTCGCATTGCCCGAAGCCTGCAATGCCGCCAGCGCCGCGTGGCAGACGATAAACGGGCCA
Source organism: Pseudomonadota bacterium (assembly GCA_031380765.1). Classification (GTDB taxonomy): domain Bacteria; phylum Pseudomonadota; class Gammaproteobacteria; order Burkholderiales; family SG8-39; genus SZAS-79. The sequence goes on from JANMXB010000287.1 coordinate 7,536, forward strand.
TCGAGGTCGATCGAAAGCAGGTGCCGCCACTCGGCGAGGGTCAATTCGGAGAAGGCGCGCCAGATGCTGATACCGGCCGCATTTACAAGGCCGTCCAGCCCTCCCAGAGCGGTAGCCGCGTCATTCACCGCCTTCTGCACCTCGGCCTCGACGGTGACGTCCGCGCGCAGTGAAATGGCCGTGTCGCCCAGTTCGAGGGCGGCAGCAGAAAGTCCCTCGGCGTCGCGGTCGAGCAGTGCGACCCGCGCGCCTTCCGCGACGAACCGCCGCGCGGTTGCCAAGCCGATGCTGGACGCGCCGCCCGTGATCAACACCTTGCGGCCTTGCATGCGCATGATCAGATCGGCTTGACCGCAAGGTCGCCGCGGTAGGGCGTTACGCTGAGTGTCGCCCGGTGCTGCGCGACCGGGTCGGGTTCGGCAGTCATGCCCGATGTAAACGTCATCGTCGCCAGCTCCGCTCCCGTCATGAAGCGCACGCCCGGCAGGCTGGCCATGTACGCCAGCAGTTCCTCCAGTGCCGCAATGCGCGCCGCACGGGTAAAACCCACGTCGCCACGCAGATGCAGGGTCAGCGGCACAAGGCAGTTTTCCCGGTACAGCGCGTCGAACTCCTCGCGCCAGATCTTGATGACCCGCGCATGGGTGTGCCGCGCCGAAAACGGCAGCGAGTCGTCGAGCGCCTGCACGGTCGGGATCTCCGCCAGCCGCGACGACTGCGTCGGCGCGATCAGGTAAGGGCGATCGTCATCCTGGAAGGACGAGTCGTAGGAAAAGCCCAGCTCTGCGAGCAGGGCGAGGCTGCGCGGACCGAGTTCGCCGCCGGGCGCGCGGAAACCCACGGGCACTTCGCCCGCGATCCGGGCGAGCGTGTCGCGTGCGAGGAGGAGCGAGTCGCGCTCTTTCTCTTTGAGCGACGGCAGGTGCGTGAGATCCGCGCCGCGCGAGGCAATCTCGTGCCCGGCGTCGCGCAGCGCGCGCACGGCGTCGGGATGCCGGATCGCATCGCTCGCGGTGACGAACGCAGTCGCCGCGATCGAGCGGCGCTCCAGCATCTTCAACAGACGCGGCAGGCCCGCGCGCACGCCATAGCGGCCGTACGAGAAACGTCCATAAAGGCGATCCTCGCTGGTGGACTTGAGGTCGAAGGCTTCGGCGTCGAAATTTACCGACAAAAACACCGCACAGTGGGCCTCCCCCGGCCATGAGAAAGGTTTCATGGAACGCAAACCTCTTCGAGATGCTCCGGGTTGTCCAGGCACCACCGCGCGAACTGGGCCGACGAGAAAAAACGCACCCCCGCATGCTCTTTCATGTACCCGATCATCTGCTCGAGAATGGAGGTGCGCGCCGGGGTGCCGGAGCCCCACCCGGAGCGCGGATGCACGGTCAGCACCATGAAGCGGTCCGCAGCGTAGATGGCGTCAAATTCGGACTTCCACTGCGCCAGCACTTCGGAGGGTGGCGTAAAGCTGAACTTGTAAAACGGGAAGTCGTCGAGGCTGTAGGTGTTGTTCGGCAGCTCGAGGATGCAGTCGTCCTTGCCGCTGCCATAACGCAGGCGGTAAGGCAGGTCGTAGTCCTTGTCGCTTGAATCGTAGATATACCCCATGGCCTTGAGTACATGCATCGTGTTCGCGGTCTTCCTTCCCGACGGCGAGCGCCAGCCCAGGACCGGCTTGCCAAGCAGATCCCGAAGGATGGCGTCGGTCTGGTGCAGCAACTTTGTCTCCTCCTCCGCGCCGAGGTCCCAAGCCTCGTGCAGGTAGCCGTGCGCGGCAACTTCGAAGCCGGCGCCGTCGATCGCGCGCACGGTCTCGGGATGGCATTGCGCGTCGTAGCCCGGCACAAAAAACGTACAGGGCACACCTTGACGGGTCAGCATCTCGATATGGCGCGGGATGCCGCAGCGGGCCGAGTAGCGTCCCCACGAGTGGGTGCCGAGGGGAGCGATGCCGCGCCCCACCTCGTGGCTGGGGCCATCGAAGTCGACACCCAGCGTTACCGCGCAGCGGAATTCGGCAGGCAGGATCGTAGGCGTTGCCGTACTCAAGCGCACTCCTCGCAGGCAAATGATCGAGATCGATTCTACCCGGCGCTATCGCGTTTTCCGGCGATCGGTGCGAAACGCGCAACACCCGGTCCAACCGGCGCGATAGCATCGAAAGCATTCAGCTTTGAAACAGGTGAATGCCATGGTCTTGCCGGATTCGATGCGCGTAATGGAGATCGTGGGCACCGGGCCGAACGGTGTCCTGCGCGCGGCAACCCGGCCGGTACCCATGCCGGCGGCAGGAGAGATCCTCATCCGAGTCGAAGCCATCGGCGTGTGCCGCCCGGATTCGCTCCAGCGCCGCGGCCAGCATCCGCCGCCGCCCGGTGTCTCGGACGTTCCGGGGCTCGAAGTCGCGGGAACCGTTGCTGCCGTGGGTCCGAAGGTCGCGCGCTGGAAGATCGGCGAGGCCGTGTGCGCGCTCCTCGCCGGTGGAGGTTACGCGGAGTACGCGACCGCACCCGAACAGCAGGTGCTTCCGATTCCCGGTCGCTGGAGCGCGATCGATGCGGCCACCTTGCCGGAGAACATGTTCACCGTCTGGGACATCGTATTCCGGCGCGCGCACCTGACGGCCGGGGAAACGCTGCTCGTGCACGGCGGAACCAGCGGGATCGGCTCCACGGCGATCATGCTCGGCCTTGCATTCGGCGCGGAGGTGATCGCGACGGCGGGAGGCGAGAAAAAGTGCGCGGCCTGCCGCGCCATGGGGGCATCCCTCGCGATCGATTACAAAACTGCGGACTTCGTGCCGCTGGTGCTGGAAAAGACCGGCGGGCGCGGCGCCAACGTGATCGTCGACATCGTGGGCCGCGACTACGTGCAGCGGTCCCTCGATTGCATGGCCATGGAAGGAAGGCTCGCGCACCTCGCCACCCAGGGGCCGGAGAAGCTCGCTACGATCGATATGCGCACGATCCTGAAAAAACGCGGCACGATTTACGGGGCGAGCCTGCGCTGGCGCACGCCGGACGAAAAAGGTGTCCTTGCCGCGGACCTCCTCGAGCATGTCTGGCCAAAACTGCCTGCGCGCGCTCCCGTTGCCCCGCTGATCGACTCGGTGCATCCTTTGCGTGACGCCGCACGTGTGCACGAGTATTTCGACAGCGGCGCCCACATCGGCAAGATCATCCTCACCCCCTGAAAGAAGAGGAGTAGCCATGAAAATCGCCAGGTCTTTGCGCGCTGCGCTAAGCGGCATCGTTGTCTGGGGCATTGCACACGCATGTTTCGCGCAAGGCTTTCCCAGCAAACCCATCCGGGTGATCGTTCCGTTTGCAGCCGGCGGTGCCAACGATCTGGTGGCCCGGGCACTGCAAAGGCCCTTGGGCAAGGCGTTGAACGGGACAGTGGTGGTGGAAAACCTGCCCGGCGCCTCCACCAAGATCGCGACCAACGAGCTGATGAAATCCGCGCCCGACGGCCAAACGCTGATGCTGGCCGGCAACGTTGCCCTGATGGGCTACTACTACTCCGGGACTTACGACACCAAGGTCTGGGATCAGATGACGATCCTTGGCCAGACCGGGCAGATGCCGTGGGGAATGCTCGAAGTCCGCGCCGATTCGCCGTTCAAGACCTGGGCGGACCTGGTGAGCTACGCGAAGAAGAATCCCGGCAAGCTGAGCGCCGGCGGCCCTGCGCCGGGCGGGATGATGAACCTGTTCGTGCTGGAGACGGCCAAGAGCTCGGGCATCGACGTCACTTACGTGCCATTTGCCGGCGGTGGGCCGAGCGGCACGGCGCTGCTCGGCGGGCACGTCGAGTATCGCGTTGCGCAGCCCTCCGAGGTCTATCCCAACGTGCGGGCCGGAAAGACCAGGGGATTGGCTGTTGCGTTCGCCAGCCGCATGCCCGAAATGCCCGACGTTCCCACCTTCAAGGAGCTGGGGATCATGTTCGACGTTCCCCCGTTCGGCTTCGACTTCTGGGGACCGGCCAGCATGCCGCCGGCCGTTGCCAGCCAGTTATCGAGGGCGATCGAGCAGGCGATCAAGGATCCGGAATTCACCGAGGTGGCCAAGCGCCTGGTCTACCAGCCTGCATTCACCGGGCCGGAGGCGCTCAGGCAAAGCATGCGCAGTTTCGAGAAAGACGTCGGCCCGAAGCTCGAGTCCGCGTTCCCGCGCAAATAGAGGATTGCAAAGCGATGACCAAGGCCAGCGTAATCGAGGAAATTTCGGCGCAGAACGTGCGCGTAAAC
>JANMXB010000332.1:0-3579 GCA_031380765.1 Pseudomonadota bacterium
TGACGATGCTCTGGCCGAGGAGCCGTCCCAACGGCTCGCCGATGGCGCGGGAAACGGCATCGGCCGCGCCGCCCGGCGCGAAACCCACCACCAGCCGGATCGGCTTCGATGGGTACTGGGGAAAAGCCGGCGCGCTCGCAATGAGCGCCAGCGCAACGAGGATTGCTCGCATAAAATGCCGGAAACCAAACGATGAACGGGGACTATACACAATGACCCAGCGCACCAGACCGCCCTTCCGGGCTGATCATGTCGGCAGCTTCCTGCGCCCGAAAGAGCTGCTCGAAGCGCGCGCGCGCCGCAAGAAAGGCGAGATCGACGCAGCGGCCCTGCGCGTTGTCGAAGACAAGGCGATCCGCGAGATCGTCAAGCTGCAGGAGGACTGGGGCCTGCACGGCATCACCGACGGCGAATTCCGGCGCACGTTCTTCCATATCGATTTCCTCGAGCAACTGCAGGGCGTCGAAGTGCGCGGCGGGATCGCGGTCAAGTTCCGCGGCGCGGCGGGCGACATCGATTTCGCCCCGCCGGTGCTGCACGTCACCGGCAAGCTCAAGCACGTCAAGCCCATCCAGCTCGAGGATTTCGAGTTCCTCAAGTCGGTGACAACGCGCACGCCCAAGGTCAGCATTCCTTCGCCCACGATGCTTCATTTCCGCGGCGGGCGCGGCGCAATTTCCCGTGACGCGTATCCGGACATGGAAGACTTCTTCGCCGACGTGGCCAAGTGCTACCAGGAGGAGATAAAGAGCCTTGCCGATGCTGGCTGCACCTACCTCCAGCTCGACGACACCAACCTCGCCTACCTGTGCGACCCGAAGATGCGCGAAGGGGCCCGGCAGCGCGGCGACGATCCCGACGAGCTGCCGCGCCGGTACGCGAGGCTCATCAACGCGTGCATCGCCGAACGCCCGTCGACCATGCACGTGTGCATCCACCTTTGCCGAGGCAATTTTCAGAGCGCCTGGGCGGCCGAGGGCGGTTACGAGCCCGTGGCGAAGGCTCTTTTCCAGGAGCTGGCAGTCGACGGCTACTTCCTCGAATACGACGACGCGCGCTCGGGCGGCTTCTCCCCGTTGCGCTTCGTGCCCGAAGGCAAGGTCATCGTGCTCGGGATCGTCTCGAGCAAGCTCGCGGCGCTGGAGCCGATGGCGGAACTGAAACACCGCGTCGACGAGGCGGCCCACTATGTGCCGCTCGATCGGCTGTGCCTGTCGCCGCAGTGCGGCTTTTCGAGCACCGACCATGGCAACCAGGTGACGGCAGCCGACCAGGCCGCGAAAATGCGCCACGTGGTCGCCACCGCCCAAACCGTATGGGGGGAAGCCTAGCCGCAGCCGCGCTGGTAGACTCGCCGGTAACCGCAAAAAAAAGATCCGGCCAATGCAGCAAAAAGTTACGCTCCCGGCACGCGAGCGCCCACCGAGCATCGAGCTCGAGGAGCTGCGCGGCATCTCGCGCACCGTCGCCGAGATCGAGTGGCTGCTCCTGATCCTGGTCCTTTTCTACCTGGTGTTCGCGGGACCGGCCAAGGAAGACGAAATCGCGATCACCACCGCGCTGCTCTTCTACGCCGCGTTCGTGATGAGCTTTCGCTATGCCAATTTCTACAAGCGGGAGACGCGCTGGAAGATCGCAATCGAAACCTGGGCGATGATCGTATTCATCACCTGGTCGCTGTGGTTCACCGGCAAGCTCGCGAGCCCCCTGCTGAACACCTACATGCTCGCGGTGATCACCAGCGCGCTCACGCTGGGCAAGGTCACCACGCTGATCGAGGTGGTCCTCATCGCCGCCTGTCACGTGCTCCTTGCCGACGCCGATCCCGCGCAGACGCTCTTCACCCTGCGCGGCATCGGCGTCCTCGCGGCGCAGCTCGCGCCGGTCCTGCTCGTGGCCTATGTGACCACCATGTTTTCGGCCGACATCCGCTACGGCCTCAACAAGGCGAAGCTGCTGTCGGAAACCGACGAGTTGACGGGTCTGTACAACACGCGCGGCTTCGCCATCGTCGCCGACCGCCTGTTCGGCCAGGCGCAGCGCTACAAGCGCGCCGTCAGCGTGCTCATGGTCGATTCGGACAACCTCAAGGCGGTCAACGACGCGCATGGCCACGAGGCCGGCAACCGCCTGCTCAAGCAACTGGCCGAGCGCATCCAGGCCGAGCTGCGCTACACCGACGTGCCGGCGCGCTATGGCGGGGACGAATTCGTCGTGCTGCTGCCGGAGACGCCCTCGAAAGGCGCCGCGGACGTGGCCGAAAGGATCCGCGAATCGATGGCTGCCAAGCCGTTGGTCTACGACGGCAACGCGGTCCGCTCGACCGTAAGCATAGGCGTGGCGAGCTTTCCCGAAGACGGCAATTCCGTCGACGCGATCGTGGCGCGCGCCGATCGCGCCCTGTACAAGGCCAAGAACGAGGGCCGTAACCGGGTCCTCTGTTTCGCGGCCGACTAGCGCTTTCCCGTGCTGAGCGCGACGATCGCGCCGATCACCACCAGCGCGCCGAAGATCTGCAGCGGCGCCATGCGCTGGCCCAGCAGCACCCAGCCCATCGCCAGCACCGCCACCGGTTCGAAATTGAGCGCCGCCGCGTTGTTCACCACGCCGATGCGCGGAAGCACCACGAAAAGCGTCGTGACGGCGGCGCTGTAGCACAACCCCACCAGCGCGAGCGCGATCCAGCCGGTCGAGTCGACGGGCAGCGCAAACCCATCGGTGAGCCCGCCGACCGCGAGCATGACCACGGCGATCGTTCCGGTGGCAAGCAAGGTGCGCAGGCGCCCGTCCACGTCCTTGAGCCAGCGGGTGGTCAGGTACAGGGCCGCGCTGAAAGTGAGCGACGCGCCCGTGGCGTACAGCACGCCAACCCCGATCTCGTCCCAGCGTCCGGCGAAACCGGCCGCGCCGGCCCCACTCCAGCCGCCGACGTCGAGCGCCAGCGTGAGGCCCACGAGCGCCACCGGCATTGCGATGATTGCGCGGGCCGTCGGCCGTTCGCCTTCGACGAACCAGGCCGTGAGCGCGATGACGATCGGATAAGTGTTGAATGCGAGCAGCGCCAGGGCGACCGGAATGCGCGCCACCGCGGAAAACACGCAGTAGCTCTGCATCAGCAGCAGGAGGCCGATGACGATCCCGCGCATGCGGGTGGCGCCGGACAGCGCGAACGGCACCCGGTTGGCAACCAGCAGCACGAAGACGAACACGAGCGCGAAGCTTGCGCGGAACGCCACTGCCGTCACCACGTTGGAGCCGTGCTCGAAAGCGAACCGCGCGGCGATGTGGTTGCTGCCGAAAACGACCGAGATGCAAAGCAGCAGGAGAACGCCCAGCCAGCGCGGGATTGGTGTTGCCTGAACTGCGGGTTTTCCCTGCAACACGCGCTCCTCCCGTAAGCGTGGAAGGGTACCATTCGTGCATGGGACAGTTCGGCATCGGCCAGCCGGTAACACGCCTCGAGGATGCGCGGCTCCTCAGGGGCCAGGGCCGCTATATCAACGACGTGAACCTGCCTGACCAGGTGCATCTCGTTTACGTGCGCTCGCCCCACGCGCACGCGACGATCAATGCGATCGC
>JANMXB010000334.1:0-2863 GCA_031380765.1 Pseudomonadota bacterium
CCCATGTTGTGGCTGACAAGTCCGGGTTCCGGGACCGACGCGGCGCAGTGAATCACGCAACCCACGATTCGGTTCGTCGGCATCGACTGCGCAAGTTTGCCCTCGGGATCCAGGCTTTGGAGGCGCAGCTTGCCGCCGCCATAAGCGAGCTTGTCGAAGAACCACCACGGCACGCCGTTCATCGCCGTGACGATCGAAGTTTCCGGGCCGAGGAGGGGGGCGATGGTGCGCGCAACGTCCGGGAGGCTCTGGCCTTTTACGGTGACGACGACATAGTCCTGCACCCCGAGCCTGGCCGGATCGCTGTCGGCGCGCGGATGGGTGGTGAGGATCGCGCCGGTGGCGTTGGTGCGGATGCGCAGCCCTTGCGTGCGAATCGCCTCGAGATTCGCGCCACGCGCGACGAGCGAAACCTCGTGGCCCGCTTTCTCGAGCCATCCGGCCATCACGCCGCCGACCGCGCCCGCGCCGAAGATGCAGATCTTCATGTCAAAACCGTCGTCATAAGTGGAGGTGCGGTATTCTAAGGTGTCAGGAAATTCAGGAGGTTCACCATGTTCGGATTCAAGAAAGCCAGTTCCCTCTTTCCCGCGGAGAGCACGCTCCCCGGGCGCAACGAGAAGATGCGTATTCCCGCCAAGCATTTCACAAACGGGCACCCGATCGCTTCGCCTTTCCCCGAAGGGCTCGAAACAGTGCAGTTCGGCATGGGCTGCTTCTGGGGCGCCGAGCGCATCTTCTGGCAGACGCCGGGCGTGTGGACGACGGCAGTGGGTTATTCGGGCGGAACAACGCCGAACCCGACTTACGACGAAGTCTGCAGCGGCCGCACCAACCACACTGAGGCGGTGCTGGTGGTGTTCGATCCGAAGATTATTTCGCGTGAAGAGTTGTTCAAGGTGTTCTGGGAAAGCCACGACCCGACCCAAGGCATGCGCCAGGGCAACGACCAGGGCTCGCAGTACCGGTCGGCGCTTTACACCTATGGCGAAGAGCAGATGAAGGCGGCGATTGCGACACGCGACGCATTCCAAAAAGCCCTCGACGCGAAGGGTTACGGCAAGATCACCACCGAAATCAAACCGGCGCCTGAGTTCTATTACGCCGAGGACTATCACCAGCAATATCTCGGCAAGAACCCGAACGGCTACTGCGGCCTCGGCGGCACGGGCGTGTCCTGCCCGATAGGATTGAATGCGGGAGTACTGGCGAAGGCGTGAGCCCCAGTTCGCTACGAATCGACAAATGGCTGTGGGCGGCGCGCTTTTTCAAGACACGCACGCTCGCGCAGGCTGCCGTCGAAAGCGGGAAAGTGACGCACAACGGCGAGCGCGTGAAGCCTTCGAAGGAGGTGAAGCTCGCCGATCGCCTGGACGTTCGCATCGGCGATAGCGTGCGGGAAATCACAGTCGAGGGTCTTGCGGAAACGCGCGGCTCCGCGCCCGTGGCGGCCAGGTTGTATTCCGAAAGCGAAGAAAGCCGCCTGAAGCGCGTTACCCAGGCCGAAAACCGCCGCCTGAACACCGAACCCGCGCTGGGCCTGCACGGGCGGCCGACCAAGCGCGACCGGCGCACCATCGCAAAGCTGCGCGGATACTGAAAAAACCTGTCCGTTCAGGGGCCTGCGCTGCTACAATGCGCCCCCTTTCAGCCGGATTCGCATCCCCATGCAACGCCCCGCATCACGACCCTTGCGCAACATCGCGATCATCGCCCACGTCGACCACGGCAAAACCACGCTGGTCGACAAGCTCCTGCAGCAGGCGGGGACCTTCCAGGCCCACGAGCGGATCACCGAGCGGGTGATGGACTCCAACGACATCGAGCGCGAGCGCGGCATCACGATCCTGGCCAAGAACACGGCGGTGGATTTCGACGGCGTGCACATCAACATCGTCGACACGCCCGGCCATGCCGACTTCGGCGGCGAAGTGGAGCGGACGCTTTCGATGGTCGATGGGGTGCTGCTGCTCGTGGACGCGGTGGAAGGCCCGATGCCGCAGACGCGTTTCGTCACGCGCAAGGCCCTCGCGCTCGGCCTCAAGCCGATCGTGGTGGTGAACAAGGTCGACCGCGACGGCGCGCGCGCGCAATGGGTCGTAAATCAGACTTTCGACCTCTTCGACCGCCGGGGCGCGGACGAATCGCAGCTCGATTTCCCGGTGGTCTATGCCTCGGCGTTGCAGGGCTGGGCGAGCCTCGACCCCGAGTCGGCGAATGCCGGCGGGCCGCGCGGCACCAACATGCGGCCGCTGTTCGAGACTGTGCTTAAAAGCGTTACCAGCCCGGTGGGCGATCCCACCCTGCCTTTGCAACTGCAGGTGGCGGCGCTGGACTACTCCAGCTATGTGGGGCGCCTGGTCATCGGGCGCCTGCGCCGCGGCGTGATCCGCCCCGGCATGGAAGTGGCGGTGATGGAGCCCAATGGATCCTCGCTCAACGCCAAGATCACCGGCGTGTACGGGTTCCAGGGTCTCGATCGCGTGCCGATGGACGAAGCGTACGCGGGCGAGATCGTGCAGGTCACCGGCATCGACGAAGTCTCCATCGGCGCCACGCTGGCCGACAAGGACGCCCCCGAGGCGCTGCCGGTGCACAAGATCGACGAGCCGACGCTGAACATGAATTTCCAGGTGAACACCTCGCCGCTGGTCGGGCGCGAAGGCAAGTTCGTCACCAGCCGCCAGGTGCGCGACCGGCTGTACAAGGAGTTGCTGACCAACGTGGCGCTGCGGGTGGAGGATACGGTCGAGACCGACGTGTTTCGCGTCTCGGGCCGCGGCGAATTGCACCTGACGATCCTTATCGAGAATATGCGCCGCGAGGGCTTCGAAGTCGCCGTGTCGCGTCCGCAGGTGATCCT
>JANMXB010000371.1:0-3644 GCA_031380765.1 Pseudomonadota bacterium
CCCCTATTCACTTGGTTCTTGTTCATCAGAGTGCCCGCCGTCCGCTGATCAGGTTGACCAGGATCATCACGACCGCGATGACGAGAAGGATGTGAATGAACCCCCCCATCGTGTAGGCGGAGACCAAGCCCAGCGCCCAGAGGATGACGAGGACAACCGCAATGGTGAAGAGCATGGCATGACTCCTTGATGCTGACGGATGGACGCTTCGGGATCGGAGGATGCCCGTTGCGGCCGGGCCGGTCTGTGCGCCAGACCGCACGCCGGGTGAGGAACGGCGCCGCGCTCAGCGGCCGGGAGCCATGCGCAGGTCAATGCTTATCGGCCGGATTCCCTCGGTCGAAAGGGACAGGAACAGCACGCGGTCGGGGCTTACGAAAGCGCCGGCCGTCCCGGCATAGTCCCACCCGTAGGCATGGTCGAGGACTTTCACCAGTTCCACCGCGCCCGGGGCAATGCGCACTACGGCCGCGCCGCGCGGCCGCACCGGATAGACGCCAATGGCCCCGGCCCCTTCGGCGCGCAGGACGATCCGGCTTTCGCTCGCCATCGGCGGAAGTCCCTTTCGCGTGGCAACGAGTTTCCCCTCCCGGTCGATGAGGGACACGAACCCTTCCCCGCCGGTGGATCCCGCAACGACATACACCCCGGGTTGGGGAGCGAACGCGACGTCGTAGGCATAGCGCACCGGCAAGCCGTCGATGATTCTCGTTCGCCGCGCGACGGCACCGTTCGCGCCGACCAGCGCCGATTGCAGCGACAGCCCCGGATAGCGCTGCCAGACCACCAGCCAGTTGCGGTCGGAGCCCGCGACCAGCGGCCAGCCATCGCGGTGGCCCCGGCCGCTTTCGGTGAGTTTGACTTCCCGCTTGAGGGCGCCGTCGTCCTCAACGATGCGCGCATAGACGTCCTTGCCGGTGCCACGACCGAGGAATCCGCCGCCGTCCACCCAGCCCTCGCTGTACGCGACGAGGAAGCGATCGCGCATCGCCGCCGCATGGCCCGAGTGGCCGCCGCGCCGGATCGTCATCGGGTAGGGGCGCAGCACGTTCAGCGACGAGTCCCACAGGCCGGCGTGCTGGTTGATGCCGCCGTTGCCGTCCTCGCACGTCATGAGGATCGTGCCGCTCGCGTTGATCGCAGTACTGGCGGGCTCCTGCGCCTCGGGCCGCGAGACGAGCACTTGCGGGACGATCCCGCCATCGTCATCCACCCACGAGTAATGCACGTCGTGCTGCCAGTCGCCGCCGACATTGGGCCGCGGCGGATTGCCCGGGCTCGACCAGACTGCGAGAAGCCTGCCGCCCACGCGCAGGAGGTCGATGCCATGCTGCCACGCGCGATGGTCTTCGCCCGGGCCGGCCGCATCCAGGGGCGAGGCCGCGGCGAGCACGAGGCAAAGGCATCGCGCGGCCAGGCGCGGCAAGCCGCTCATCCTTGAGCCGGCACGGCCTGAATCGGCGTGTCGACACGCGCGATGTGCCCGTGCTCGTCGTGAGTCACGACCAGGCGGCGCGCGCCTTGCCAGCGCTCGACTTCCGCGCCGTCCACCGCGAATATGCCGGCGATTTCCTCCACGGCCACAGGCGCCGGCGGTGAGCGCCTTTCAACGCCCCTGAAGCGGACGATGTTGTAGGCCGCCCACGCGATCAGCGCACCGCCAAGCGTCGCGATGATCGCGGCGTAGACGCCCAGCAGCTTGAGGAAATCCTGGTAGCCCCCGAGCACGACCATGTACTTGTAGGCCTGCTCGAACCCGAGCCACCAGGCGAGCAGCGCGAGCAACGGCAGCCACAGGTAGAACCAGAAGGCCCAGAACGCGGCGGTGAGCGCCGCGTACACGATCTTGTGCCGGCGCAGATGGACCACGACGGGGCGATCGATGATGGGCGGTTTCATGGCTGGAGCCCGCGTTCCGGGCTTGTCCACCGCGCCCGCTTGGTGCGGCGCCGGAACAGCGCGCGCGGGACCGCGATCACCGTGGTGGTCATGTTCAGGGTCCAGTACGCGAGCGGATACCAGATCATCCAGAAGAAGCTGCGCAGCGACCCGGTGTCGTAGCGCGAGTCCAGCGCCAGGCTGACCCCGATCTGGATCAGGCAGGTGGTGCCGACGACGACGCCGTGCCAGCCGGACAGAAAATCATCCACCCGGTATTGCGGCGGCAGCACGACGATTTTTCCCGCCAGCCACAGCACGGCGATGGTCAGCATGGAGTAGGCCCACATCACGCTCAAGGCGTATTCGGCCATCACGGGCCACATGCGCCGCGCGCTCCAGGAGTGCTCGATGCGCCAGTACTTCATCAGCACCTGGATGCCGCCGGTCGCCCAGCGCAGGCGCTGCTGCCACAGCCCGCGCAGCGTTTCGGGCATCAGGATCCAGCACTGCGCCTTCGGCTCATAGCGCACGTCCCAGTGGCGGATCTGCAGCTTCCAGCTCACGTCGATGTCCTCGGTGAGCATGTCGCCGCTCCAGTAGCCGACGTTATGCAGCGCGGACTTGCGAAAGCAGGCCACCACGCCGGAGACCGTGAAGATGCGCCCATACGTGCGCTGGGCGCGCTTGATGAGGCCGACGATCGAGGAGAATTCGCCCCGCTGCAGGCGCCCCAGCAGAGTCGCGCGGTTGCGCACGCGCGGGTTGCCGGTGACTGCGCCGACCCGGGGGGAGAGGAAATGCGCCATGAGCCAGGTGAGCGCGTCGGGGTCGAGCAGCGCGTCGGCGTCGATGCAGCACAGGTACTGGGCCCTGGTCATCGCGGAGGCGGTGAACAGGGCGACGGCCTTGCCCTGGTTGTGCGCGAGGTGGATTACGCGGACCTTGGGATGGCGCGCCGCAAGGGCGTCGAGGATGTCGCGCGTCGCGTCTTCGCTGCCGTCGTTGACCAGGACGATGTCGAAATCGGGATAGGTCGACGCGAGCAGGGAGTCGACGGTCTCCGCGATGGTGACTCCCTCGTTGTGGCAAGGCACGACGAACGACACCGGCGGATACTCCGGCAGCCGCGGGGGCCGCTCGGGCTCGCCGCGCGGATGGCCGCGGGGCGGCCGCTCGAAGCGAAAATAATAGAACAGCGCGCCGGTCATCCACAGGTAGGCCATGAACAGCGGGTAGTAGAAGGAGAACCCCATGAAGAACCCGAGCGCCCCGAGGCCCTGCTCGCTCACTGGGCGCCTCCGGACCGGGCCGCGGCCGGAAACGCCCGCAGCGACAGCGCCGGCGCGGTCTGTGCGAGGGAGGGCGCGTCACGCAGGAAATCGTCGGCGTCATAGCCGAAATCGATTGCGCCCCCGAGCTGAAGCGCGCGCATGCGCCCGGCGAGCGCTTCGCCGCCGTCCGCGGCGTTCAGCAGGGGGATCGACCTTGCCGCTTCGCCCGGTACGGCAGGCTCGTGCTGGATGAGCGCTCCGTGCGGCGCGGTGCCCACACGGCGCGCAATGGCGATCGGTGCGCGGAACCGCGCCGCCCCGGCCGCCAGCAGTCGCGCCTGTCCGGCCGGCAGGGCCTCGTCCTCGAACAGCACTCCGTCGAAAGCGGCGTGGCGCGCGAGGTCCTCCAGCAATTGCGCCTGCGCCTCGAGTCCGAGGGCCGATGCGGGGTGGACCGCGAACACCTTGACTTCGGCGCGCGTGGCGAGTTGC
>JANMXB010000372.1:0-14364 GCA_031380765.1 Pseudomonadota bacterium
CAAGGGAAGTCCCGAAGCGCCGGTGACCGACAGCATCGGCCGCCAGGTGCGGTTGAGCACCAGCTCGGCCAGGTCCTTGTGCATGGGTCGGGTGCCGCCGGCGAAAGGGAATTTGGCGTAGATCGACTCACCGAGCACGCCGGCCGCTTTTTTTGCCTGCGCGCTGCGCTCGGGCGGAATGTCGGCGTGGAACGCGGCGCCCTTTACCCGTCCGCTCTCGGCCGAGTCGACGCGATCGAGCAGCTGCCTGGCAATGCGAAAGCTGGAGGGAACGACGCCGCTTGCGTCGCCCGAATGCACGCCCTCGGTGAGCACCTCCACCGTCAACACGCCGTTGACCAGGCCGCGCAGCGAAGTCGTGCCCCAGAGCTGGTCATAGTTCCCGCATCCCGAATCGAGGCCCAGGACCAGGGCCGGCGCGCCGATGCGCGGGGCGAGCAGATCCAGGTAGGCGGGCAAGTCGTAGCTTCCGCTTTCCTCGCAGCATTCGATCAGCATCACGACGCGCGCGTGCGGGCGGCTGGATTCCTTCACGGCCTTGAGCGCCGCGAGCGCGCAGAACACGGCGTAGCCGTCATCGGCTCCGCCGCGGCCATACAGCTTGCCGTCCTCGACGACCGGGACCCACGGGCCAAAACCCTGTCGCCATCCGGTCATCTCCGGCTGCTTGTCCAGGTGGCCGTAAACGAGGACTGTTTCGCGTATGTCGCCATCGACCTCGGCATACAGAACCGGCGTGCGGCCGGGAAGCCGGACAATTTCGATCTTCATGCCGGTGAGCGCGTGCTTCTCGCACCATTGGGCCGCGAACTGCACCGCCGACTCGATGTGACCGTGCGCCTGCCAGTCGGGGTCGAAGTGCGGCGATTTTGCGGGAATGCGAATGTATTCGGTCAGCGCGGGGACAATCGCGTCGTCCCAGAAGCGGGCAATCGCGTCAGCAGGTTCTTCGAGGCTCATCCAGGCAATTATAATGGTGCGGAATCGAACTCCGGATGCAGCCATGCCAACGGCGAAAAAAATGTGGGCGCCCTCGCAGGCCGCCATCGAGTCGGCCCTGATCACGCAGTTCGCCCGCTACTGCGTTCACCGCTTCGGCCTGGAATTCAACACGTACCCTGAGTTTTATCGCTGGACCTGTGACGAGAGCGAGGCTTTCTGGAGCGCCTTGTGGGATTGGGCCGGGGTGCGCGGAAGAAAGGGCGACCGCATCCTTGTGAACGGGCACAAAATGCCCGGCGCGAAATGGTTTCCCGAAGCGCGCCTCAATTTTGCCGAGAACCTGCTGCGCAGGCGGGACGGTCACGACGCGCTGGTGTTCTGGGACGAGACCGGGTTTCGCCGCCGGATGTCGTATGCGGAGCTGAACGCGCAGGTTTCGCGTAGCGCGCAGGCGATGCGTGCCGCGGGCCTGAAGCCCGGCGACCGCGTCGCCGCCTTCATCCCGAACATGCCCGAAACCTGCGTGCTCGCCCTCGCGGCAATCTCCGTGGGAGCCGTCTGGTCGTCTTGCTCGCCGGATTTCGGCACCGACGGGGTGCTCGACCGGTTCGGCCAGACCGAGCCGAAGCTTCTTTTCTGCGCCGATGGTTACCGCTACAACGGCAAGGCGCACGATTCGATCGAGCGCGTGAAGGAAATCGCCGCGCACCTGCCCGAAGTGAAGCAGGTGGTCGTGGTCCCGAATCTTGCCGCGGACCCGGACGTGTCGCCGATTGCCAATGCCCAAGGCTATGCTGAATGGATCGCGCCCTACGACGCAGGTGAGATCGAGTACAAGCAACTGCCGTTCGATCATCCGCTTTACATCCTTTTCACCTCTGGGACGACCGGCAAACCCAAGTGCATCGTGCACGGTGCAGGCGGCTCGCTGCTGTCGGGCCTCAAGATGCACAAGCTGCATTTCGACGTGCGGCCGCAGGACCGGTTCTACTACTACACCACCTGCAACTGGGTGATGTGGAACCTGCTGTTCGCGGGCCTGTGCGCCGAAGCGGCCGTGATGCTCTACGACGGGTCGCCGTTCGTGCGGGACGCAAAGATCACTTTCGACTTCTGCGAGTCCGAGCGGTTTACGCAGTACGGCACTTCGGCCAAGTTCATCGACGCGATCGCCAAGCGCGGTTTGAATCCGCGCGAAACCCACGACCTGCAAGCTATGCGCATGATCGTCTCGACGGGCTCGCCGCTGGTCCCCGAGAGCTACGATTACGTATATCGCGACGTGAAGAAAGACGTATGCCTGTCTTCGATCTCGGGGGGCACCGACATCATGGCGGGCTTCGCCGACGCCAACCCCGTCCTGCCCGTGTACCGCGGCGAGCTGCAGTGCCGCGGCCTGGGCATGGATGTGCGCGTCTTCGATGACGACGGGCGCGAGCTCGTCGAGGAGAAGGGCGAGCTGGTGTGCGTGAAGCCGTTCCCGTCGATGCCGGTCGGCTTCTGGAACGATCCGGGCGGAGCGCGCTACCACGCCGCGTATTTCGAGCGCTACCGGAACGTCTGGTGCCACGGCGACTGGTGCGAGCTCACCCGCCGCGGAACGATGATCGTGTATGGACGCTCGGACGCGACCCTGAATCCGGGCGGCGTGCGCATCGGCACCGCCGAAATCTATGGCCAGGTCGAGAAGATCGACGCCGTGGAGGAATCGGTGGCGATCGGCCAGCTCTGGCCGCCGGACCGGCCGACGGATACGCGCGTGGTGCTGTTCGTCAAACTGCGCCCGGGCCTCGTTCTCGATGCGGCGCTCGAAGAGCGCATCCGGCGGCAAGTGCGCGACAACACGACGCCACGCCATGTGCCGGCGCGCATCGTGCAGGTGCCGGACATCCCGCGCACCCGCAACGGCAAGGTGGTCGAGCTCGCGGTCCGCTCGGTCGTGCACGGGATGCCGGTCAAGCACACCGACGCGCTGGCCAACCCGGAGGCGCTGTGGTTGTTCAGGAATATGCCTGAATTGGAAAATTGATTGCCCGAAACGCCAGTCCAGGAGCGGATGTCCGGAATTTAATCTTCAGAATTCTCCGGGGAGGAGTTAATGCAGGGTTGCTTTCCGGCCTTCGTAGATGCCCTGCAGCAGGCGCAGCGACCCCAGGCTCACCGCGTGGTGGCTAAGCGCGTGGCCGAGATCCGCGACGATATCGAGGGTGACCGGAACGTGCATGGCGGCAAGCACGCGCGCCGCGCGCTCGGAATGCACGCGCGAGACGATCGCGTCGTACTCGCCGTGCACGAGGTGCACGCGCGCGCTCATGCTCGCCCCGGCAAGCGGCAGCCGGGCGAAACGCGCGGAGTAGGCCACGACCGCGCCGGCCAGGCCGGGCAGTTGTTTGACGGCCTCGAGCGCGACCGTGCCGCCCTGCGAAAATCCGATCAGCACCGTGCTTTCGGCCGCGATGCCGCAGTTGGTCTGCTCGCGCCGCACGATGTCCTCGACGCGCGGCAGGATCGCATCGACCCTTTGCCTGCGGCGCTCTTCGGACAGGGCGATCATCGAATAGGGGGACTGGGTGCAGCCGTCGTCCTCGTCGAGCGCGTCGAATCCGCTCGGCACGACCAGCGCCGCGCTCGGGAAGCGCGCCTGGAACTTGAAGGCCACCGAGATCATCGCTTCGGGGGTCGCGCCGCCGCCATGCAGAAACACGAACAGGTGCCTTGCCTTGTGGTCGGGCGGGGGGGCGAAACGCAAGACCTTGGTGGCTGTCATCGGCGGGAGCGGCCATTCTCTCGCCAATGGCCGTCTTCTGTAAACTGAGGCGAGAGCCTATCCGGAGCCATGTCATGCCAGGCACGCAAACCAAAGCCGATTTCTGGTCCGCATTCTGGGCCCTGGCCCGTCCCTACTGGGTCTCTGACGAACGCCGCAGGGGCGTGATGCTGCTCGCCTCGGTCGTCGGCTTCACGCTGGCGCTGGTGTGGATCGAAGTGCAGTTTAACAGCTGGAACAAGGATTTCTACAACACGTTCGAGGGCAAGGACCGGCTGGGCTTCTACCTTGAGCTCGGCCGCTTCACCTTGCTCGCGGTGATCTTCATCGTGCTCGCCGTGTACAAGCAGTACCTGCAGCAGATGCTCATGATCGAATGGCGCGCGTGGCTGACCGAGCGGTACCTGTCCAAGTGGCTCTCGCAACAGTCTTACTACCGGCTCCAGCTCCTCGACAAGGGCACGGACAACCCGGACCAGCGGATCGCGGACGACCTCAATATCTTCGTCGACCTCACGCTCTCGCTCTCGCTCGGCCTGCTGTCGGCCGTCGTCACGCTGGTCTCGTTCGTCGGCATTCTCTGGACGATCTCAGGCGCGCTTGAAGTGGCCGGCTATACGATTCACGGCTACATGGTCTGGGTCGCGCTCGTCTATGCGATTGCCGGCACCACGCTGACGCACCTGATCGGCCGGCCGCTCATCGGGCTCAACTTCCAGCGCCAGAAGGCCGAGGCCGACTTCCGCTTCTCGCTGATCCGGCTGCGCGAGAACAGCGAGGGCGTGGCTCTCTACCGGGGCGAGGAGGGCGAGCATGCGAATTTCCGCAATCGGTTTGGCGCGGTGATCTCCAACTGGTGGTCCATCATGCTCAAGCAGAAGCAGCTCGGTTGGTTCACGTCGTTCTATGGCCAGCTGGCGATCATTTTCCCGTTCGTGGTCGCCGCGCCGCGCTATTTTTCCGGCGCCGCGCCCCTGGGGACAATCTTCCAGACGGCCTCGGCCTTCGGCCAGGTGCAAAGCGCGCTGTCGTGGTTCATCAGCGCCTATTCGAGCTTCGCCTCATGGAAAGCGACGGTCGACCGCCTGACCGGGTTCGAACAGGCGATCGCACGCGCGCAGGCCGAGGCGAAGGCGCAGAAGGGCGAGCGGGCCGAGGGCGTGGACGCCGGGCTTTCGATCGATCATCTCGCGCTGGCCCTGCCGCTGGGCGCGCCGCTCCTTGCCGATACCAGCGTTCGCCTTGCGCCGGGCGAGAACGTGCTCGTCACCGGCCCATCCGGATCGGGCAAGTCGACCCTGTTCCGCGCGCTGGCGGGGATCTGGCCTTACTGGACGGGGAGGATCGGCCTCCCCAAGGGCGCGCGGCTTCTTTTTCTGCCGCAGAAAGCGTACCTGCCGATCGGCACGCTGAAGAATGCCGTGGCCTATCCCGCGCAGGAAGCGTCGGTCAGCGATGCGGACGTGGCCGGGGCGCTCGAAGCGGTGGGCCTCGGGTCGCTTTGCGCGGATCTCGCGCGCGAAGAGAACTGGGCGCAGGTGCTCTCGGGCGGCGAGCAGCAACGCGTCGCCTTTGCGCGCGCCCTGATCAACAAGCCCGATTGGTTGTTCCTCGACGAAGCCAGCGCAGCGTTGCCCGAGCAGGCACAGGCCGACCTGTATGCGCTTCTTCGCGAGCGCCTGCCTCAAGCCACGCTGGTGTCGATCGGCCATCGCGACAGCCTCACGCAATTTCATTCGAAGCGGCTGAAGTGGGAAACCGGCGCGGAGCCCCGGCTCGTGGTTGCCTGACACACGGCGGCACGCCAGGACTCTCAGGCGGCGTCGATCGGCGTTCCTTCACGCAGGTGGCAGGCGACGAAATGCCCGGGAGCGGTCTGCCGCATCGCCGGCACTTCGACGCGGCAGCGCGCCTCCGCATAGGGACAGCGGGTGTGGAAGCGGCACCCGGCGGGCGGGCTGACCGGACTGGGCACGTCGCCGGCAAGAATGATCCGGTTGCGCGCCTGCGCGGGATCCGGAACCGGAACGGCCGAAAGCAGCGCTTCCGTATAGGGATGCTGCGGATTTTCGAACAGCGAGCGCTTGCCGGTGATTTCGACGATCTTGCCCAGGTACATCACCGCCACGCGATGGCTGATGTGCTCGACCACCGCGAGATCGTGTGCAATGAAGAGGTATGACAGGCCCAGGTCTTCCTGCAGGTCCATCAGCAAATTGATGACCTGCGCCTGCACCGAGACGTCCAGCGCCGACACCGCCTCGTCGCAGACGATCAGCCGCGGATTTGGCGCCAGCGCGCGCGCGATGCCCAGCCGCTGCCGCTGGCCGCCGGAGAATTCGTAGGGATACTTCACCATCTGGTCGGCGCGCAGGCCGACCCGCTCGAACAGCGACTCGACGCGCGCGCGGATCTCCGCCGCGCCGAGTTCTTCGAAATTGCGGATCGGCTCGGCAACGATGTCGGCGGCGCGCATGCGGGGATTGAGCGACGAGTACGGATCCTGGAACACCGCCTGCAGCTCGCGCCGGTGCGGCCGCATTGCGGCCGCGGAAAGCGCATCGATCCGCTCGCCGCGCCAGCGTATTGCCCCGGCGGTGACGTCGGTCAGCCGCAGGATCGCCTTGCCGGTGGTCGACTTGCCGCAGCCGCTTTCGCCCACCAGTCCGAGCGTTTCGCCCTGCGCGATCCAGAAGCTCACGTCGTCGACCGCATGCACCTGGCCGCTCACCCGGGAAAATACGCCCTTGCGGATCGGGTAGTGCTTGGTGAGATGCTCGACCTGAAGGAGCGCATCCGGGGGCGCCGCCCAGCCCGCGTTCATGGCGCCACCCCGACCCTGTCGGCTTCCCAGCACGCGACGACATGGCCCTCGGCCTTTTGCTCGAGCGGCGGATACTCGGTGCGGCAGCGCTCGGTGGCGTACGCGCAACGCGGCGCAAACACACAGCCGGGAATCGCTTCGCGCATCGAGGGCACCATGCCGCGGATTTCTTCGAGGCGGTTGCGCTTACCGGCGAGCGTTGCGCCCAGGCGCGGGATCGAGTGCAGCAGGCCTTGGGTGTAGGGGTGCCGCGGCCGTGCGAACAGCTCGGCAACCGGCGCCTCTTCGACTTTGCGGCCCGCGTACATTACGACCACGCGCTGCGCCATTTCCGCCACGACGCCCAGGTCATGGGTGATCAGCACGATGGCTGCGCCGGTCTTCTCCTTGAGTCCGCGCATGAGGTCGAGGATCTGCGCCTGGATGGTCACGTCGAGCGCTGTGGTCGGCTCGTCGGCGATCAGCAGTTTCGGGCTGCATGCCAGGGCCATGGCGATCATCACGCGCTGGCGCATGCCGCCCGAGAGCTGATGCGGGTACTCCCGCACGCGGCGGGCGGGCTCGGGAATGTTGACGACGGCGAGCATTTCAACGGCGCGCGCATTGGCGGCGGCGCGCGCGAGCCCGCGGTGAAGGACCAACGCCTCCGCGATCTGCCGGCCGATCGTCAGCACCGGGTTGAGCGAAGTCATCGGCTCCTGGAAGATCATCGAGATCTCGTTGCCGCGCACCTTGCGCATGTCCGGCTCGGGCAACGCGAGCAGCTCGCGGCCCTCGAAGCGGATGCTGCCGGCCACGGTGCGGCCCGGCGGGGAGGCGATCAGGCGCAGGATCGAGAGCGAAGTCACGCTCTTGCCGCAGCCGGACTCGCCGACGATGGCCAGTGTCTCGCCCGCGTGAACCGAGAACGATACGCCGTCGACTGCGCGCACGACGCCGTCGCGCGTGAAGAAGTGTGTCTTGAGGCCTTCGACCTCGAGCAGCGGCGCCGATGCAGCCGTCACATGCGTCTCGCCAGGCGGGGATCCAGCGCGTCGCGCATTCCGTCGCCGAGAAGGTTCACCGCAAGCACGGTGAGCGAAAGGCAGGCGGCGGGAAAGAAGATCAGGTAGCCCGCGATCTGAAACAGGCTCCGTGCCTCGGCCATGATGTTGCCCCAGCTCGGGATGTTGGGCGGCGTGCCCGCACCGATGAAGCTCAGGATGGCTTCGGTGATCATCGCGGAGGCGCAGATGTAGGTGCCTTGCACCAGCAGCGGCGCGGTGGTGTTCGGCAGGATGTGGCGTACGAGGATTCGCGGCAGGCTGGTGCCGGCAGCCACCGCTGCTTCGACAAAAGGCTGCTCGCGCAAAGTGAGCACAAGGCTGCGTACGAGGCGCACGACGCGCGGAACCTCGGCAAGGGTAATGGCGACGATTACGTTCTCGATGCTCGCGCGCGTAAGCGCCATGAGAGAGATAGCGAGCAGAACCGGCGGTATCGACATCAGGCCGTCCATGATGCGCATCACGATCGCGTCGACCCAGCGCAGGTACCCGGTCACCAGGCCGATCGCGAGGCCCACGAAGATGCTGAACAAGGCCACCGCAATGCCGATGCTGAGCGACACGCGCGCGCCATACACCACGCGGCTGTAGACATCGCGCCCGAGCATGTCGGTGCCGAACCAGAACTCCGCCGATGGCTGCTTGAGCCGTTTGATCGCGGTGATCGCCTGTGGATCGACGGTGCCCAGCCATGGCGCGAACAGGGCAACCAGGATCATCGCGAGCAGCACGACACCGCCGACGATCGCAGTCGGGTGGCGCCGGAACGCTTCCCTGAACTGGCGCAGGGTGGGCGAGGTCGAGACCGGCGCCGCGAGCGCGGCCGTGGTTGCGGTCACGTCAGAACCTGATGCGCGGGTCGAACAGCATGTAGGACAGGTCAACCAGCAGGTTGATCAGCACGTAGATGCCCGAAAAGAGCAGCGTCACTCCCTGGATGACCGGGTAGTCGCGCCGCAGGATCGCATCGACCGTAAGCCTGCCGATGCCTGGAATGGCGAACACGGTCTCAGTGACGATGGCGCCGCTGATGAGCAGGGCGATGCCGATACCGATGATGGTCATGATCGGAATTGCCGCGTTTTTCAGCGCGTGGCCGACGAGCACGGGCGCGGGCGCCAGGCCTTTGGCCTGGGCGGTGCGGATGTAATCCTGGGACAGGACGTCGAGCATGCTCGCCCGCGTGATGCGCGCGATCAGAGCGATGTACACGGTGCCCAGCGCGATGCTCGGCAGGATCAGGTGGCGGAGCCAGTCCCAGAGATTGCTTTCCGAGATGCTCCGGTAGCCCTGCACCGGCAGCCAGCCGAGCTCGATTGAAAACAGCGCGATCAGGATGTACGCGAACACGAAAACCGGCAACGAAAAGCCGAGCACCGAGAAAGCCATGACCGCGCGGTCGATCCAGCTTCCCGCCCGGGCGGCAGCCACGACGCCCAGGGGCACTGCGACAAACACCGAAACAAGCAGCGTGCAGAGGGTAAGTGCGAGCGTCGGCTCGACGCGCTGCCCGATCAGGTGGGTGACCGGAAGGTTGGTGAAGATCGATACGCCGAGGTCGCCATGCGCAAGACCCCACACCCAGCTGCCGAAGCGCACGAGAAACGGCTCGTCCAGGCCGAGGCCCGCCCGTATGCGGGCGATGTCGTCGGTCGTCGCCGCGTCGCCCGCAATGACCGCGGCCGGATCGCCGGGCGTAAGGTAGAGCAGCGAGAAGACGAAGAACGCGACCACCGCCATGACGGCGACGGTCGCGAACAGGCGCCGGACTACATAGGCGAGCACCGCCGAGGGCTTTCCTTCGCTCCGCGCTTCGCTATTTCTTCTCGATGTTCCAGAGGAAAGCAATCGGGGCGATGATCACGCCCGAAATGTTCGAGCGAAACGCCGTCGGCAGGATGAACTGCCCGGTCGGGATGAAAGGCACGAATTCGAACGCGCGCTGCTGGACCGCGGTCGCGGCCTTCTTCGAGGCTGCCGCGTCCGCTGCGTTGAACCAGGCTTCGCGCAGCTCTTCGATCTTCGCGTCCGTCGGCCAGCCGAACCAGGCTTTGTCGCCGGTGCCCCGGATCGGAAAATTGACCGCGGGATTGACCATGTCGGGCCCGACCAGCCAGGTATGGAAGATCGACCAGCCGCCTTTTTCGACCGGTTCCTTGACCGCGCGCCGCGTGATCAGGGTGCCCCAGTCGCCGGCCTGCACCTCGGCGTTGAGGCCGAGTTTCTTGAGCATGTCGAGCGTGAGCAGCGACTGTGCGTGCACGATCGGCTGATCGGTTGCGTCGATGATGACGATTTTCTCGTTGTTGTAGCCGGATTCCTTGATGAGCTGCCTCGCCTTGTCGAGATTGCGCGCGCCCTTAAGCGGCTCCGCGGAAGTTTCCGACGCGAGCGGGGTGCCGCAGGTGTAGTAGGAATAGCACGGATGCCCGTTCTTCGGGTCGCCCGCGATGCCGATCACATAGTCCTGCTGGTTGACTGCGTAGAGCAGCGCCTGGCGCATCTTGGGGTTGTTGAACGGCGGATGGAGGAAGTTGAATCGGATCATACCCATCGAGCCCAGCGGGTCGATGTTCTTGACCGTGATGTCCTTGTTCTTGGAAAGCAGCGGGATCAGGTCGGGCGGCATCTGCTCCCACCAGTCGGCCTCGCCCGCGTTGAGCGCCGCGGCGGCTGTCGCCGAGTCCGGGATATAGATCCACTCGACGCGGTCGACCTTGGCGACCTTGCCGCCCGAGGCCCACGACGCGGGTTCCTTGCGCGGCACGTAATCGGTGTTCTTGACGTAGACCACCTTGTTGCCGGGCACCCATTCCGCCTTCACCATCTTGAACGGACCGGAGCCGGTGGGATCCTCGATGTTCTTGAATGCATCGGTCTTTGCAATGCGCTCGGGCATGATGAACGGAACGTTCGACGACGGCTTGGCGAGGGCTTCGAGTGCAAGCGGAAAGGCCTTCTTCAGCTTGAGCCGGAAAGTCTTGTCGTTGACCGCGGACCACGACTCGGTGGCTTCCGCCAGTTTCTGGCCGAGCGCATCGCGCTTGGCCCAGCGATCTATGGAAGCAATGCAGTCGGCGGAGCGCACCGGGGCGCCATCATGGAATTTCAGCCCGTCGCGTAGCGTAAACGTATACGTGAGGTGGTCCTTGGCGATCTCGAACTTGTCCACCATCTGCGGCTTGACCTGGAATTTCTCGTCCATGGCGAACAGGGTGTCGTACACCATGTAGCCGTGGTTGCGCGTGATATACGCGGTGGTGGCAATGGGGTCGAGGATGCGCAGGTCGGCCTGCGGAATGAACTTGAGGACTTTCTGCTGCGCCTGGGCCGGCGCCGTGCATGCCAGGCCTGCGGCCAGGCATGCAGTCGCGAAATTGCGCGTTGCGTAATTCATGAAATCACTCCCCTGTTGGTGTGGACTGGCGCCCTTCGGCGACGCCGAGAAGGCAGGCAGAAAGCATGCCACCATTCAAGCACGAAGGAAGGTGCCGTACAACAAGACCTGGCGCCGAGACGATTCCCGGACCGGTCAGGCAGCGGCCGTGCGCCTGCGGGGCACCGGAATATCGAGGACGGCGCGCAAATAGCGGCCTGTAAAGCTCTGCGATGTTGCGGCCACGGTCTCGGGCGTGCCCTCGACCAGGATCCGGCCGCCGCCGTCCCCGCCTTCCGGCCCCAGATCGATGATCCAGTCGGCGGTCTTGATGACGTCGAGGTTGTGCTCGATGACTACAACCGTGTTGCCGGCGTCGCGCAGGCGGTGGAGCACTTCGAGCAACAGCTTGATGTCGTGAAAATGCAGGCCTGTGGTGGGCTCATCGAGGATGTAAAGCGTGCGCCCGGTGTCGCGCTTGGATAGCTCGAGGGAGAGTTTCACGCGTTGCGCCTCGCCGCCCGAAAGCGTGGTTGCGGATTGCCCAAGGCGCAGATAACCGAGGCCGACCTGAAGCAACGTGTGCAGCTTTCTTGCCACGACCGGCACGGCGGAGAAGAACTCGTGCGCTTCGGTGGCTGTCATCTGCAGCACCTGGTCGATCGAGCGCCCCTTGTACTGGATGTCGAGCGTTTCGCGGTTGTAGCGCTGGCCGCGGCAGACATCGCAGGGGACGTAGATGTCGGGAAGAAAATGCATCTCGACCTTGATGACGCCGTCGCCCTGGCAGGCCTCGCAGCGCCCGCCTTTCACGTTGAACGAGAAACGTCCGGCATCGTAGCCGCGCGAGCGCGCCTCGGGTACGCCGGCGAAAAGGTCCCGGATCGGCGTGAACAGTCCCGTGTACGTGGCCGGATTGGAGCGCGGCGTGCGCCCGATCGGGCTCTGGTCGACACTGATCACCTTGTCGAACTGATCGACGCCCGAGATCGAGGCGAAGGGGGCGGGCTCGAGAGAACTGCCGTACAAGGCCCGGGCCACCGCCGCGTAGAGCGTGTCGTTGATCAGGGTCGACTTGCCCGATCCGGACACGCCGGTGACGCAGACGAACAATCCGACCGGCAGGTCGAGGTCGGCATTCTTGAGGTTGTTGCCGCTCGCACCGCGAATGCGCAGCATTTTCTTGCTCGGCCGGTGACGCAGCCCCGGAACATCTATCTTGAGCGATCGCCCCAGATACTTTCCGGTCAGCGAGTCGGGATTGGCTACGATGGCGGCGGGCACTCCTTCCGCGACGATGCGTCCGCCGGTTTCGCCGGCCCCCGGGCCCATGTCGACCACGTGATCCGCGGCGAGTATCGCTTCCTCGTCATGCTCGACGACGATGACCGTGTTGCCCAGGTCGCGCAACCGCTTGAGCGTTTCGAGCAACCGCGCGTTGTCGCGCTGGTGCAGCCCGATCGAAGGCTCGTCCAGCACATACATCACGCCGGTCAGGCCGGACCCGATCTGCGAGGCGAGGCGGATTCTCTGGGCTTCACCGCCCGAGAGCGTTTCCGCCGACCGGTCGAGCGAGAGGTAATCCAGGCCCACGTCGTTGAGAAACTCCAGCCGGTTGGCGATCTCCCGCACGATGCGCTCGGCGATCTGCGCCCGGGCGCCCTGGAGGTCGAGGCTGGAGAAGAACGCGTGCGCAGCCTTCAGCGGCCAATGGGAGATTTCGTAAATCGGATGGTCGCCGATCCTGACGTGGCGCGCTTCGCGCCTCAGGCGCGTTCCATCGCAGCTCGGGCAAACCCGGGTGTTGCGGTACTTGGCCAGTTCTTCCTTGACCACGACCGAGTCGGTTTCCTTGTAGCGGCGCTCCAGGTTCGGCACCACGCCTTCGAAAACATGCTCTCGAATCGAGTTGCGTCCGCGCTCGGTAAGGTAAGTGAACGCTATCTTTTCTTTTCCGGATCCGTACAGGATCAATCGCTGAATCGCGTCATCGAGCATCTCCCAGGGCGCTTCGACATCGAACCCGTAATGTTTTGCCAGCGAACCCAGCATCGCGAAATAAAAGCCGTTGCGCCGGTCCCAGCCCTTGATGGCGCCGGAGGCCAGACTCAGATTCGGGTGCGCGACGACGCGCTTCGGATCGAAGAAATCCACCGAGCCGAGGCCGTCGCACGTTGGGCAGGCGCCCATCGGGTTGTTGAACGAGAACAGGCGCGGTTCCAGCTCGGCGAGTGAATAGCTGCACACCGGGCAGGCGAAGCGCGCGGAAAAGAGGTGCTCCTTGCCGCCATCCATTTCCACCGCGAGCGCGCGCCCGTCCGCATGGCGCAGCGCGGTCTCGAAGGATTCGGCGAGGCGTTGCTTGACTTCGGGGCGAACCTTGAGCCGGTCGATCACTACGTCAATCGTGTGCTTCACGTTGCGCGCGAGCTTGGGCGCGGCGTCGAGCTCGTGCACCTTGCCGTCGATGCGCACGCGCGTGAAACCCTGGGCGCGCAGCTCCTCCAGCAGATCCTGCTGTTCGCCCTTCCTGCCCGCGACGACCGGTGCGACGATCATCAGGCGCGTTTCCTCCGGCAGCGAGAGCGCGTGATCGACCATCTGCGACACCGACTGCGCCTGCAGCGGAAGGTTGTGGTCGGGACAATACGGCGTACCGACGCGCGCAAACAGCAGGCGCAGGTAGTCGTGAATCTCCGTCACCGTGCCGACTGTCGAGCGCGGGTTGTGGCTGGTGGCTTTCTGCTCGATCGAGATCGCGGGCGAGAGGCCTTCGATCAGGTCGACATCCGGCTTTTCCATGAGCTGGAGAAACTGCCGGGCGTAGGCCGACAGTGACTCGACATAGCGGCGCTGGCCCTCCGCGTACAGGGTATCGAACGCAAGCGACGACTTGCCGGACCCCGACAGCCCCGTGATCACGACCAGACTGTTCCTCGGCAGGTCGAGGCTGATGTTCTTGAGGTTATGGGTGCGCGCCCCGCGGATGCGAATCGTGTTGGCGGTGTTCGCGGTGTTGGCGCCGTGCGTGCTTTTCGGGACTATAGGGCTCATTAAAAGCGCTCATTAAAAAACGATCTGTCCCCGGGTTTTTCAGCCGGAGACCGTGAAAGTTAACCTGCTACTATAACGGCTTTCCCGCACCGCAATATTGCCTTTCTTCCCCTTGCGAACGATGCCGCCCCCGCCCGCGGTCGATTCCTTGCCTTCCGACGTACCTTCCCGCATGTCTCCAATGGAATTACGCGCGGGCGTGAGCCTTGCGTCGCTGTTCGGGTTGCGCATGCTCGGACTGTTCCTGATCCTGCCCGTGTTTGCGGTGCATGCTCCGCGTCTTACGGGTGGGGACAACCTGACCCTGGTGGGAATAGCGCTTGGCGCGTACGGCCTGTCACAGGCGATCCTGCAA
>JANMXB010000413.1:0-7262 GCA_031380765.1 Pseudomonadota bacterium
TCCGGCCATCGATAGTTCCAGGGAGTGTCGCGGAAGTAAGTAAGTGATGCAGCGTATAATTTTACCTCTATGGTCCAACCCCTGCTCATTGCGAAGAACGGCCACACGGAGCTCTTCTTGCTTGCCGGCCTCGCCAATCGCCACGGCCTGATCGCGGGCGCGACTGGCACCGGCAAGACCGTCACACTGCAGTCGCTCGCGCAGTCTTTTTCGTCGATCGGCGTCCCGGTCTTCATGGCCGACGTCAAGGGCGACCTCGCGGGCATGGCGAAGGCCGGCGGCGGCAATGCGCGCGTCGACGAGCGCATCAAGCTCCTCAAGCTCGACGTGAAGTACGAGGCCTGCCCGGTCGTGTTCTGGGACGTGTTCGGCAAGGACGGCCACCCGGTGCGCGCCACGATTTCCGACATGGGCCCGCTCTTGCTCTCGCGCATGCTGAACCTGAACGACATCCAGGAAGGCGTGCTGAACCTGCTGTTTAAGATCGCAGATGACAACGGCCTCCTCTTGCTCGACGCCAAGGACCTGCGCGCGATGTTGCAGCACATCGGCGACAACTCGGCGCAGTTCCAGACCGGGTACGGCAACATCTCTGCCGCGTCGGTCGGCGCCATCCAGCGCGAATTGCTCATCCTCGAGAACCAGGGCGCGGACAAGTTTTTCGGCGAGCCCATGCTCGACATCGCCGACCTGATGCAGACGCAGGGCGGCAAGGGTGTGGTAAACATTCTCGCCGCCGACAAGCTCATGAATTCGCCCAAGCTCTACGCGACCTTCCTGCTATGGATGCTCGCCGAACTTTTCGAGCAACTGCCCGAGGTTGGCGACCCGGAAAAACCCAGGCTGGTGTTCTTTTTCGATGAGGCGCACCTGCTCTTTACCGATGCGCCGAAGCAGCTGCTGACCAAGATCGAGCAGGTGGTGCGCCTGATCCGCTCCAAAGGCGTGGGGGTCTACTTCGTCACCCAGAACCCGCTCGATATCCCCGAATCGGTGCTGGGCCAATTGTCCAACCGCGTGCAGCACGCGCTCAGGGCCTTTACGCCCAGGGACCAGAAGGCCGTAAAGGCCGCCGCCGAGACTCTGCGCGCGAATCCGAAACTGAACACCGCCCAGGTCATCATGGAGCTCGAAGTCGGCGAGGCGCTCGTGAGCCTGCTCGACGAGAAAGGCCGCCCCGGAATGGTCGAGCGCGCATTTGTGGTGCCTCCCGGCAGCCAGCTCGGTCCGCTCGATCCCGCCGAGCGCAGGAAAGTCGTCGAATCCTCGACGATCTTCGGCCACTACGAAAAAGTAGTGGACCGCGAATCGGCCTATGAAAAGCTCAAAGGCCGCACGGTGGACCGGCACGAGGACGCGCAGCAGCAACAGGGATCGGCCCAAGGATCGGCCCCGGGGTCGACCCCGGCAACGCAGCCCCCGGCCGGCGGAGGCCTGGGCAGCGTCTTTTCGGACGTCCTCTTCGGCCGCAAGGGACCGCGCGGCGGCCAGCAATCGAAAGGCATGGTCGAAGCCGCGGCCACCAGCGCCGCGCGCGCCATCGGCTCGGAAATCGGGCGGCAGGTACTGCGCGGCGTGCTCGGCTCGATCCTCGGCAGCTCGAAGCGCAGGTAGTGGCGGCGGTTTCCTACCGGGCATGGGGGCTCGTTTTCGCCCTTGCCGGCGTCGTCGGCTTCTCGTTCCGCCCGATCCTGGTCAAGCTCTGCTATGCGGCGTATCCGGCGTCGCCGGTGACGCTCCTGTTCCTGCGCATGAGCCTGTCGCTGCCGGTTTTTATCCTCGTGGCGTGGCTGTTGAGCCGGCACGAAGCGGGCGGCAAGCGCATCGCGCTCACGCCGCGCGATTGGGCGCAGGTGGCGGGCCTGGGGTTCGTCGGCTACTACATGGCGAGCTTCCTCGATTTTCTCGGGCTGCAATACGTCGGCGCCGGAATCGGGCGGCTCATCTCGTTCCTGTACCCGACGATGGTGGTATTGCTGTCCCTGCTGTTTCTGAAAAAACGGCCCGCGCCGCGCGAGATCGCCGCGTTGGTCATCTCTTACGCCGGCATCGCCCTGGTCGTGTCCGATCAGATCTCCGGCACGCCTGGCGACCGGCTTTTCGTTTTCGGTGTGCTGCTCTGCCTTGCGAACGCGCTGTCTTATGCGGTCTACCTCGTCGCAGGCGGGGAGCTCACGCGGCGCATCGGTTCGATGCGCTTTACGGCCTATACGATGATCGCCGCGACTGTGCCCGCCGTCGTGCAGTTCGTCGCTATCGAGCCCTTCGAAGCGCTGAGGTTGCCCGGGCAGGTGTGGGGGTATGTCCTGCTGATGGTGGTATTCGCCACCATCGTGCCGGTATTCCTCGCCGCCGAAGCCCTCAGGCGCATCGGAGCGAATCAGTTCGCGCTGCTCGGCGGGGTCAGCCCGGTTGTGACAGTATTCGCCGCCGCCTTGGGCCTGGAGGAACCTGTCACGCTTTTGCAGGTCGCAGGAAGCATCCTCGTCATCTCCGGCGTCCTCCTCGTTTCCCTCAAGCCCAAGAATTCATGATCACCACTTCCGGCATCACCATGCAGTTCGGCGCCAAGCCGCTGTTCGAGGACATTTCCGTCAAGTTCGGCGGCGGCAACCGCTACGGCCTCATCGGGGCCAACGGCAGCGGCAAGTCCACTTTCATGAAAATCCTCGGCGGCGAACTCGAACCCTCCGGCGGCAACGTCTCGGTCGACGCCAACGAGCGTATCGGGCGCCTGCGCCAGGACCAGTTCGCCTATGAAGACAGGCGGGTGCTCGACGTCGTCCTCATGGGCCACGAGCAGATGTGGGCGGCGATGGAAGAGCGCGACGCGATCTACGCCAACGTCGACGCCACCGAAGACGATTACATGAAGGCCGCCGAGCTGGAAGCGAAATTCGCCGAGTACGGCGGCTACGATTCCGAAGCGCGCGCGGGGTCATTGCTGTTCGGCCTGGGCATCCCCGAGGAACAGCATCGCGGATTGATGAGCGCGGTGGCGCCGGGCTGGAAGCTGCGCGTGCTGCTCGCCCAGGCGCTGTTCGCGGATCCGGATATTCTGTTGCTGGACGAGCCGACCAACAACCTCGACATCAACTCGATCCGCTGGCTGGAGAACATCCTCGACCAGCGCCAGAGCACCATCATCATCATTTCGCACGACCGGCACTTCCTCAACGCCGTCTGCACGCACATGGCGGACCTGGACTACGGCGCGCTGCGTGTTTATCCGGGCAGCTACGACGACTATATGCTCGCCTCGACGCAGGCGCGCCAGCAGCTGCTCTCGGCGAACGCCAAGACGAAGGACCGCATCGCCGACCTGCAGGACTTCGTCGCGCGCTTCTCGGCCAACAAATCCAAGGCGCGCCAGGCAACGTCCCGCCAGAAGCAGATCGAGAAGCTCAAGGTGGAGGACGTGAAGCCCTCCTCGCGCCAGTACCCGTTCATCCGCTTCGATTTCGACGAGAAAGAGAAACTCCACCGCCACGCGGTCGAAGTCGAAAACCTCGCCAAGGGCTACGACAAGCCCCTTTTCCACGGCTTCAACCTCATCATCGAAGCTGGCGACAAGGTCGGCATCATCGGCCCCAACGGCATCGGCAAGACCACGTTGCTGCGCTGCTTATGGGGTGATCTCAAGCCCGAAGCCGGGAAGATCCGCTGGACCGACAAGGCCCGGCCCGGCTACTGCGCGCAGGAACACACCGCGGACTTCGCCGAAGACGCCAGCCTCACCGAATGGATGGGGCATTGGAAAGCGGCGTCAGACGAGGACCAGATCGTGCGCAGCACGCTGGGGCGGCTCCTCTTTTCGGGCGACGAGGTCGGCAAATCCGTAAAGGTGGTATCCGGCGGCGAAGAGCAGCGCCTGATCTTCGGCAAGCTCATGCTGCAGAAGCACAATGTGCTCCTCATGGACGAGCCGACCAACCACCTCGACATGGAATCGATCGAGTCGCTCAACACGGCCCTGGACAAGTTCAAGGGGACGCTGATCTTCGTTACGCACGACCGCGAGTTCGTTTCGTCCCTCGCCACGCGGATTATCGACATGAGGGTTGACGGCATCGTCGATTTTCGCGGAACCTATGACGAGTACCTGCAAAGTCAGGGTGTCGCCTAGCAACTTTTCTTCAGGGGAACAAAATGGATCTCGGAATTCGCGGCAGGACCGCGTTGGTCACCGCCGGCAGCAAGGGCCTGGGCAAAGGATGTGCAATGGCGCTCGGTCGCGAAGGCGTGAGCCTCGTGATCACCGCGCGCGGAAAAGAGGCTCTTGAGGCAACGGCCGAAGAAATCCGCAAAGCCCATGGCGTCAAAGTGACCACCGTCGCCGGCGACATCACCACACCCGAGGGCCGCGCTGCGGCGCTCGCAGCCTGCCCGGCGCCCGACATCCTTGTGAACAATGCCGGCGGGCCGCCGCCGGGAGACTTCCGCGAATGGGACCGCGACGTCTGGATCAAAGCGCTCGACGCCAACATGATCACGCCGATCCTCCTCATCCGCGCAGTGGTGGACAAGATGATCGAGCGCAAATTCGGCCGCATCGTCAACATCACTTCCGGCGCAGTGAAAAACCCGATTCCCGAACTGGGCCTGTCGAACGGCGCGCGCGCCGGTCTCACCGGATTCGTCGCCGGTCTGGCGCGCAAGACCGTACGCAACAACGTCACCATCAACGCGGTTCTGCCCGGTCCGTTCGAGACCGACCGGCTGCGCGCGAATTTCAAGTTCAACGCCCAGAAGACCGGCAAGAGCGAAGAGGAATTGCGCAAGGTGCGCGCGGAGGCGAATCCCGCCGGCCGTTTCGGCACCATCGAGGAATTCGGCGACGCCTGCGCGTTCCTGTGCAGCGCGCAGGCCGGCTTTATCACCGGGCAGAACCTGCTGCTCGACGGTGGCGCGTATCCCGGAACGTTGGGTTAGCCGTCGCCATGGTCGCCGTCCTGGAAATCGAACCCTCCCCGCTGCCGCCCGGTCCGATCGGCGGGCCTGCGGCGTGGAAAGGTCCCGAGATAGACAGGAAGCGCGACTGGCTCTTCGAATTCACCGCAGCCGACCTTGCCGAGATCGACGCAGCGATTCGCGCGCACTTTGCCGAAGGGCGCGAAATGGCCGGCATTTCGCCCGCCACGTTCCGGCTCCCGGCGCTCGCGAAAAAACTGGCCGGCCTGCTCGACCAGGTCCAGCACGGGCGCGGCTTCGTGATGCTGCGTGGCTTTCCGGTGGCAAAGTACACCACTGCCGAAAGCGCGGTCGCCTACCTCGGCATAGGCTCACACTTGGGCACCTTTCGCTCGCAGAACGCGAAAGGCCACCTGCTTGGCCATGTGTGCGATCTCGGTCTCGACATCCAGAAACCAACGACGCGCTACTACCAGACCAACCGCGAGCTCGAGTACCACACCGATTCGTGCGACATCGTCGGCCTGCTCTGCCTCAAGACGTCGAAGTCCGGCGGCGAGAGCCGGCTGGTGAGCTCGGTGACGCTGCACGACGAGATACTGCGCCGCAGGCCCGACCTCTGGAAGCAGCTCTTCAACCCCGTCCCCCCCGACCGCCGCGGCGAAGTGCCGCCGGGCATGCTGCCGTGGTTCGAGCTGCCGGTGTTCAACTGGCACGCGGGGGAGCTCTCGACGATCTACTCCGGCCAGTACATCCGCTGGGCACAGACGAATTTCCCCGAAGCCCGCCGCCTTACGGCCGTCGAACACGAAGCGCTCGATTACCTCGACGCCCTTTCCAACGATCCGGCGCTCAACCTCACCATGGAATTCCAGCCGGGCGACATGCAGTTCGTGCACAACCACCAGATCCTGCACAGCCGGACCGACTTCGAGGACTGGCCGGAACCCGCAAAGCGGCGCCATCTCCTGCGCCTGTGGCTCGCGCCGAAAGTCGCGCGCGAATTGCCCGCCGCCTATACGCAACGCTACGGCTCGATCGAGCCCGGCAACCGCGGCGGCATCATCACCAAAGAAACCAAACTGGCTTTCGTACTGGAGCCGCAATGACGAGCCGACGCACAGTCCTACGGGTGACCGCTGCGGCCCTCGCGCTGGCAGCCTCGGGCCCAGGGTTCGCGCAGTCCCAGGCTTACCCGAACAAACGCGTGCGCGTCCTCGTCGGCTTCGCGCCCGGCGGCATCGTCGACACCCTTGCACGGCTCCTCGCCGACCGGCTCACGCGCACGATGGGGCAGCCGTTCGTGGTGGAGAACCGCCCCGGCGCGGGTGGCAACCTGGCCACGGGCCTGGTCGCCCGGGCCAAAGGCGATCCGTACACGATCATGCTCGGCAGCAGCGGCCCGCTCGCAGTGAGCCCGACGACCGAGGCGGACCTGGGCTTCGACCCGCTGGTCGACCTGATCCCGATCACGATCGTGGCAAAGACGCCGCTCGTGGTCGTGGTGCCTGCCGCCTCGCCCCATCGTGACCTGCAGTCGCTGATCCGGGCCATGAAAAGGGAGCCGAAGGAAGTGCTCTACCCGACGCCCGGCGTGGGCTCGCCGCAGCTCCTCGCGCAGGAGGCCTTCCGCCAGCGCGTCGGGTTCGCTGCGTCCCCGGTGCACTACACCGGCAGCGCGCAGGCCGTCATGGCAGTGCTCGCCAACGAGTTCCCTTTCACGATTGAGAACCCGCTCCTGACCCTTGGCCACATCAAGGCGGGCAAGCTCCGGGCACTGGCGGTCACCAGCCGGCAACGCGCCCCGTTGCTGCCGGACGTGCCGACGATGTCGGAGTCCGGCATCGAGGGATTCGAGGCAGGCGGCTGGTACGGGGTGGTCGCGCCGGCCGGAATTCCCGCGGAGATCGTCAACCAGCTCCATGCCGAGACGGTGGCGGCGCTGAAGGAACCCGAGATGGCGCGGCGCATCGCCGAGATGGCTTCGCCGAACATCACGAGCACCCCGCAGGAGTTCAGGGAGTTCATCGCGGCCGAGACGCAGAAATGGAAGTCGGTGCTGCTGGCCGCGAAGAAGCCGGCTTGATTATTACGTTTTTTGGATAGGTACTACCTGCAGAGCCGCTCTGCGAGCCGGTCTACTAAAAGTAATTCATTTAAATCGGAGCTGGACCCGGCAATACCCGACGAGTTGGACCCACATCCCTAGTCCAGCGCAAACCCCGACGCCTTCACCACCGCGCCCCACTTCACCCAGTCGTCCTGCACGACCTTCCTGAAGTCCTCAGGCGTGCTGCCGACCGGTTCCATGTTGAGGGTGAAGACTTTCGCCGCCACGTCGGGCTGCTGCA
>JANMXB010000315.1:0-5019 GCA_031380765.1 Pseudomonadota bacterium
CCGGGTAGCTCACCGCCCATTGCAGCCCCTGCATGCCGCCCATCGAGGCGCCCGCGACCGTCACCAGCTTCGTGATGCCGAGCTTCTCGGTCACCAGGCGATGCGTCGAGTTGACCATGTCGCGGAGGTTGAACCTGGGGAACTGCATGCGCGGCTGCGCCTTGCTGTTCGAGGGCGAGGTGGTGAGGCCGTTGGAGATCGCGTCCGTGCAGATGATGAAATATTTCGCCGGGTCGAGCGCCTTGCCGGGCCCGATCAGGTAGTCGATGCGGTGATGGTTGCCGCCGAGCGCGGTGACCATCAGCACTGCGTTCGACTTGTTCGCGTTCAGCGTGCCGTGGGTGACATACGAAATGGAAAAGTCGCGGATCGCCTCGCCGCTCTCGAGCTTGAAATCGCCAAGCGGATGCAACTGGTGCGGCGGGTCGTTCGGGCCGTGGCCGTAGGCGGGCAGGCAAGCCATCGCAAGGCTCAGGATCGCGGCGAAAGTACGCATGGGAATCTCCTCTTTTGCATTCGTTGTTTGGGACGCTTTTTTCGCCCGAGTATAGCCGCGCGGCATGCCGTCTGCCATGCCCGGGGCGCCCGGTCGCCGTCGCCTTGGATATACTGGCGGGGTGAATCCCAACGATCCTGCCTACCGCATCGTCGAAGTGCGTCCCATCGCGGGCGCTCTCGGCGCCGAAGTGCACGGCGTGGACTTTGCGCAACCGCTGCAGGCGGCGACGATCGCCGAAATCCGCCGCGCCTTCCTCGAGAACCTGGTGATTTTCTTTCGCG
Source organism: Pseudomonadota bacterium (assembly GCA_031380765.1). GTDB lineage: Bacteria > Pseudomonadota > Gammaproteobacteria > Burkholderiales > SG8-39 > SZAS-79. The sequence continues at coordinate 781 of JANMXB010000315.1, forward strand.
GCCAGGACCTCGGCCTGGCGCAGTACATGGACTTTGCGCGCAGGCTCGGGACACCGATCGAATATCCGTTCGTCAAAGGCCTTCCCGGCTTTGCGCAGGTCATCGAGGTCAAGAAGCTGGAGCACGAAAAGTCCAACTTCGGCGGTATCTGGCACTCTGATACTTCGTATCTCGACGAGCCCCCGATGGGCAGCATGCTGCTCGCGCGCGAGGTTCCGCCCTATGGCGGCGACACGCTGTTCGCCAACCAATATCTCGCCTTTGAATCCCTGTCAGACGGCCTGAAGCGGTTGCTGGCCGGGCTCAAGGGCGTCAACACCTCGGCCAAAGCCGACGTATCGAAAACCCGCGAGGACCGCATCAAGACCGACGGACGCGAGGAGGCGAGAAAGGATTTCGCAGCCGAGCATCCGGTAGTCCGCACGCATCCTGAAACCGGTCGCAAGGCCCTCTACGTGAACGTCGCCCATACCGCGCGCTTTGCCGGCATGACCGAAGAGGAAAGCGCCCCCCTGCTCAATTACCTCTTCCGGCACCAGGTCCGCCCGGAGGTCACCTGCCGGTTTTCGTGGCAGCCGGGGTCGATCGCCTTCTGGGACAACCGCTGTGCGCAGCACAACCCGATCAACGACTATCACGGCTTCCGGCGCGTGATGCACAGAATCACCCTCGCGGGCGAGCGCCCCAGGTAAGGCAGTACCCCCAAGGCCCCTGTTGCGCGGCTCGCCCGGGAGGGCGATGATGCACCGGGGAGGGGGGAATGAACCAAGCGGCTGCGACGCGTTTGCTTGCCGAAACCGAGTTGCTCGGCGTCGTGCGTTCTGCCGCGCCCTTCGACACGCTGGACGCGGACCTCCTCGAAAACCTCTGCCTTTCCATGACGCGCGCCACGCTGCCGGCGGGCAGCGTACTTTTCGATACGGGCGAGCGCGCCGATGCGCTGTACGTTGTGATGAGCGGGCGCCTGAGCGCGCAGGGCGCGCAACGCATCGAGATCGGGCCGGGCGAGCTGCTGGGAGAAATGCAGATCCTGACCGGCGGCCGGCACGCGACCACGGTGAGGGCCGTCACCGACATCGAGCTCGCGCGGCTGGCCAAGTCCGACCTCGAGAGGCTCGCCCAGCGCTCCCCGCAGCTCGTCCTTGCGCTTGGGCAATCGATCCGCCGGCGGCTCGGGCAGGAACAGCTTGCGGGGGTCCTCAAGGATGTGTTCGGCGACATGGACGAAGCGTCGCTGCGCAGCATCGAGAGCGAGCTTGAATGGGTCGAGCTGCGGCCCGGAGAGGCCCTCTTCCAGCAGGACGCGGCGAGCGACTGCATGTACTTCGTCGTGAGCGGCCGCCTGATTGGCGTGCGCGAATCGGGCAAGGGCCGCCGCGTGGTCGCTGAAATTGGCCGCGGCGAGAGCATCGGCGAGATGGGGTTTTTCACCGGCGAACCCCGGTCGCTCGCCATCTACGCGCGCCGCACCAGCCACCTGGTGCGCTTCATGAAGCCGGTGTTCGACCGGAGCAGCGACGGGCGTCCGCGCGCGATGCTGTACATCACCGAGCTGTTGATCAAGCGGCTGCGCCGCGCGGCGGGCTACGTGCGCGAAACCTTCGAGCGCAGCAACATCGTCGTCCTGCCGCTGGGGGAGGGCGTGCGCACCACCGAGTTCACCGAACGCCTGGTGGAATCGCTGCGCCTGCACGGCAATGCGCTCTACGTAAGCGCGGCGCGCCTCGACGCATTTATCGGCGTGCCCGGGTTTGCGCAGACCAGCGCGGACAGCCCGCTGGACCTCGCGCTGGACGCGGGGCTGGACGAGCGCGAATCGGGCTTTCGCTACGCCATCTATGAATGCGATGCCGGCGACACCGCATGGACCCGCCGCTGCGTGGAGCGCGCCGACCGCATCCTCCTGGTCGGCAATGCCGGAGACGATCCGGCGGTGTCGGCCACGGAGCAGAAGCTCCTCGGCGCGCAGACCGATCTCGCCGCCGCGCGCCGGACACTCGTGCTGCTCCATCCGCAGACCACCGAAATGCCCACCGGGACGCGGCATTGGCTCTCGCCACGCAAACTCGAAGGCCATCACCACGTGCGCTGGGACAGGAATGCCGATTTTGCCCGCCTGGCGCGTTTCCTCACCGGCAACGCAATCGGCACGGTCCTCGGCGGCGGCGGGGCGCGCGGCTTCGCGCACCTGGGCGTGATACGCGCGCTGCGCGAGGCCGGCATTCCGATCGACCTGATCGGGGGCACTTCGATGGGGGCGCTGATCGCGGCGCAGCCGGCGCTCGGCTGGGACGACTCGACCATGCTCGAGATGAACCGGCGCTCGTTCGTCGACAAGAAACCGGTCACGCTGCGCGACTACACCTTGCCTGTGTATGCCCTGATCAACTGCGCGCGCCTCGACCGCAACCTGATCGCGCCGTATGGCGACATCCGCATCGAAGACCTGTGGACGGGATTCTTCTGCGTGTCGAGCAACCTGACGCGCGCCGAAGCCAAAGTCCATCGCGAGGGGCCGGTCTGGAAGGCGATCCGCGCGAGCCTCGCGCTGCCCGGCGTTTTCGAGCCGGTGGTGGAGGGTAACGAGCTGCTTGTTGACGGCGGCGTGCTCAACAACCTGCCGGGAGACGTCATGCGCTCGCTCGGCGGCGGCTGGGTCATCGCGGTGGACGTGAGCCTCGACCGCGACCTGGAGATGCGCGAAGCGGCGCTGCCTTCCCCCTGGAAGGTGCTGCGCAACTGGTTCAACCCTTTCGGCAAGCCGATCAACCTGCCCAACATCGTTGACCTGATGATGCGCACCACGCTGCTGGCCAGCGTGCAGAAGACCGAGAGCGTGAAAAAGCTGGTCGACCTGTACATCCAGCCGCCGGTCGGGCGCTTCGGCCTGATGCAGTTCGAAGCGTTCGACGCCATCGCCGCGGCGGGCTACCAGCACGCGAAAGGGGCCGTTGCCGACTGGAAGCGCGAGCGCCCGGAGCTCGAGCGCATGCTGCAGCCCTCGGCGGTGCCTGACTGACAGATCAGGATTTGGCGCGCCGGACCTTGCGTCCGGCCGCGTAGCCGCCGGCCAGCAGGCAGCTCGAGATTCCCCAGAATACCGGCCCCATCCCGAGGGCGGATCCTACCGCGCCAAAGACCAGCGGTAGCGCGGTGCTGCTGATGTTGAGCACGGTAGTGCGCACGCCGACCACTTCGCCCTGCCTGCCTGGGGGCGAAGCTTCGTAGAGCAGCGACATGACCATGGGTTGCGAGCAACCCAGGCCAAGGCCGAGCAGGAACGCGATCGACATGAGCAGCCCCACGCTCGTTACGAACGGAAAGAGGACATAGGCCGTGCCCGAGACGCAGAACGCCGCGGTGATGACCTGCCACTCCTTCAGGCGGCGGGACAGCGCCGGCATCGCGAGCCGCACGGCGAAGGTCGCTGCGCCGAACGACCCCATGATGATTCCCGTGGTCGAAGCGGAAAGGCCGATGTTCGAGCAATGGATGGGCATCACGAAGGTGAACAGATCCCAGCCCATCGAGAGCATGCCGCTGACGATCAGCACGCTGCGCAGGTTCCGGTTGCGCACGAGGTCCATCACGCTGTGGCCCGAGGGGCGCGGTTTGGGCGTTTCGTGGCGCACCAGGTCGGCACGCCGCCAGAACGAGACGGAAAGCGCCGCCGCCGCGAACGCAGCCATGACCGCGAAGGCCCGCTGCTCGCCGAGCCAGTCGATGGAGAATCCCGCGACCAGGGGTCCCAGGGATCCCGAGACCGAATACCCGAGGGAGAGCCAGGAGAAATTGGCGGCGCGGTCTTCGGGTTTGCCGAAAGCGCCCACGAGGTTGTTGGAAATCATGTGAGAGAGCATGAATCCAGAGCCGATGATCGTGGCCGCGGCAAATAACGTCGTAAGCCCGGGCAGCAGAAACGGCATGAGCACGCCGGCGAGCAGAAGGCCGTTTCCCCAGAGGAGGGGAACGCGCGGTCCCACCCGGTCGATGAGGCGCCCGGCAAGCACCGACAGCAGCATCGGCAGGAGCGCGTAGAGCGCCATCAGGACACCCACGGTAAAAGGCGAGGCCTGCAGCTTGAGGGCGTAGAGCGACACCGTCATGCGGCTGCTGGTGAACGCAGTGTGCGCGAGGATCGTCAGCAGGATGATGTAGCCGAAGCGCAAAGTGTGACTGAGGAGGGGCTCTGCACCCTTCCTCAGACCTCCCCGCCAGAAAGGGTCGCAGGCAGCGGCC
>JANMXB010000434.1:0-2189 GCA_031380765.1 Pseudomonadota bacterium
GGGCGAATGCGGCGCCTGCGCGGTGCTGGTCGACGGCCAGCCGCTGCTCAGCTGCCTGGAGCTCGCGGTCGAATGCGAAGGGCGCGCGATCGAGACGGTCGAGGGCCTCGCGAACGGCTCGGAGCTCCACCCGCTGCAGGCCGCGTTTGCCGACCTCGGCGGCGCCCAGTGCGGCTACTGCACGCCGGGCATCCTCATGACCGCCAAGGCCCTTCTCGACGCGGAGCCAAGCCCTTCGCGCGAGCGGATTCGCGAGGCGGTGTCGGGAAATCTCTGCCGTTGCACGGGATACCAGCAGATTTACGAATCGATCGAAGAGGGTGCCCGAAGAATGAGGGAGGGAGCATGAACGCCCCGGAGCGCCCCAGGCAGCGGACCCGCTTCGACACCGTCGGCAAGCCGCGGCGCCGCGTCGACGGGCGCGCCAAGGTCACCGGCCTTACCAGGTTCGCGGACGACGTCGTACTGCCGCGCATGGTGCATTGCAAGCTGTTGCGAAGCCCCCATCCGCACGCCGTCATCGAATCGATCGATTTCTCGAAGGCCAAAGAATATCCCGGCGTGCATCTCGTGCTCACGGGCAAGGATTTCCCCATCAGTTACGGCATCCTTCCGGTCACGCAGGATGAGTACCCGCTCGCCAACGAGCGCGTGCGCTACGTGGGCGATCCGGTCGCGGCGGTCATCGCCAGAGACGAGCAGACCGCCGGCGAGGCCCTCGAGCTCATCGAAGTCAAATACAGGCTCCTCAATACTGTGTCCTCCGCCGAGGACGCGCTGGCCAACCCCGAGCCGCGTATCCACGACTACGGCGAGCAGGGCAACATCCACCGCCTGCAGGCGTTCGAGTTCGGCGACGTGGAAGAGGCATTTCAGGGGTCGGACCACGTTTTCGAGGACCTGTTTTTCTTCGAAGGCAATACCCACCTGCCGCTCGAGCAACAAGCCTCGGTGGCCGCGCCCGATGGCGAGGGCAAGCTCACGCTGTGGTCCTCCACGCAGGTGCCGCACTACATTCATCGGGCGCTTGCCCGCGCGTTAAGGATTCCCGCGGCGCATATCCGCGTGATCGCGTGCCCGAACGGCGGCGGCTTCGGCGGCAAATGCGACCTGCACAACCACGAGATCGTGGTGTCGCGCGCCTCCATGATGCTCGGCCGCCCGGTCAAGATCTGCCTCACGCGCGAAGAGGTGTTTTACATGCACCGCGGCCGCCATCCGGTGCTCATGAAGATGAAGACCGGCGTGACCAGGGAGGGAAAACTCACCGGCATGCACCTGCAGACGCTGCTCGACGGCGGCGGCTACGGCTCCTACGGCGTGGCGAGCACGTTCTACACCGGCGCGCTGCAGACCGTGACGTATGAGTTGCCGCGCTACAAATTCGATGCCTGCCGCACTTTCACCAACAAGCCGCCGTGCGGCCCCAAGCGCGGCCACGGCACGCCGCAGCCGCGCTTCGGCCAGGAAGTGCAGCTCGACAAGATCGCCGAAAAGCTCGGCCTCGATCCGGCCGTCCTGCGCCTCAACATGACGGCCAAACCCGATTCGCTCACCGCCAACTGGCTCAAGATCGGCTCGATCGGACTGGACGAATGCATCCGCCAGGTCGTCGACCACTCCGGCTGGAAGGACAAGCGCGCGGCGCTTGCGCCCGGACGCGGCGTCGGAATCGCGTGCGGCTCGTATCTCTGCGGGGCGGGCCTGCCGATCTACTGGAACAAGATGCCGCAGTCCGGCGTGCAGATCCTCGCCGACCGCAGCGGGCAGGTGACGGTGTTCTGCGGCGCGACCGAAATCGGCCAGGGCTCGGACGACATGCTCGCGGCTTTCGTTGCCGAGGTGCTGGGCATCGACGCGTTCGACGTGCGCCTCGTTACCGGCGATACCGGCCTCACGCCCGTGGATCTCGGCTCGTACTCGAGCCGGGTCACCGTGATGATGGGGCACGCGGCGATCCAGGCCGCCGAGCGGCTGCGCGAGATGATCGCCGACGCGGCCTCCATGGAACTGGAAGTCTCGCCCGAGCGCCTCGTCATGGCGCAGGGCCGCGTTTTCCTCGCCGAGGATCCGTCGAAGGGCATGACTTTCGCCGAAGCGGTGGTCTATGCGGAAACCAAATATGGCACGCTCGGCACGGTGGGGTCGTATGCGCCGCCGCGCTCACCCGGCCGCTTCAAGGGCGCGGG
>JANMXB010000453.1:0-4011 GCA_031380765.1 Pseudomonadota bacterium
CGCGCCACGGACGCGTCAATGAGTTCGAGCGGGGAGATCTCCCGCCGCTTCAGCCTGGCTACGGCCTCGGTGGCGGTCAGCCGTATGAGTTCCTCGTGCGCACTCATTCCTGACACCCTTTGTTGGCGAGAACAACGATACCATTTGTCTGCGCTGAGTTCGCACTTCGCGGACCGGCAACTGGGGGACCGGCTGCAAGCACCAATTCGTGACTTTTGTTTCTGAAGAGTCAATGGGTAAGCGGCTATCATGCCAATTGCTATTCAAGATCGCATATAATTTTACAGCCAGCCGCTGATGGCGGGCGCCTCCCCGCGCATCGTGGCGCTCGGCGATGCGGCTGTCCTCGCCGATTTTTCGGATACGCTCGACCTCGCGGTCAATGCCCGCATCCAGCAGCTGGCCGCGGCAATCCGCGCACGGCGCGTTGCGTGGATCCGCGACGTGGTCCCGGCGCTGGGCTCACTGGCGCTGCATTTCGACCCCGAGCGCTACGACGCGGCAATTGCGCCCCTCGAAGCGGCGGCCGCGCTGATCAAGGACTGCCTCGCCAGGAAACTACCCGATCTCGACGACCTCGCTCGAATGGTTGAAGTCCCGGTCTGCTACGACGCGGACCTCGCGCCGGACCTGGCCGAAGTCGCGGAGCGCTGCAAGCTCAAGGTCGAGGAGGCGATCCGGCGCCACTGCGCCTCGCCGCATCGCGTGCTGATGGTCGGATTCGCGCCCGGCCATCCGTACATCGGCGGCCTCGACGAAAAACTCTCGGTGCCGCGCAGGGCAACGCCGCGCCCGGCCGTGATCGCCGGCTCGGTGGCGATCGCGAACACCCAATCGGTCGTTTATCCGTTCACGATCTCCGGCGGATGGAACATCATCGGGCGCACGCCGCTGCGCATCTTCGACGCGGCGCGCGAGCCGCCCGCGCTCATGGCTCCGGGGGACCGGGTGAAATTCATCGCAATGAGCCGCGAGCAGTTCGACACCGCCGCACGGAGCGGTCGCGCAACATGAGCGTGCGTGTCGAACGCCCCGGAATGCTCACCACCGTCCAGGATCTCGGCCGCCCCGGGCTCCAGCACCTGGGCATCGTGCCGTGCGGCGCGATGGATCCGGTAGGGCACCGGATCGCAAACGCATTGGTCGGAAACCCGGCAGCGATGGCCACGCTCGAATGGACTGTGCTGGGTCCGGAGCTGATCTTCGGCCGCGAGTGCCTCATCGCGATGTACGGCGCACCCTTCGAGGCCCGGATTGGCGCTGAGCTCCTTCCCATGAACAGGCCGGTGCTGGTCAGTGCAGGCTCGGTGCTCACCGGAGGAACGGTGCTCAGGGGTGCGCGCGCCTATCTCGCCATCGCCGGCGGATTCGGCGTGCCGGAGGTTCTCGGCAGCCGGAGCACCTATGTGCCGGCCGGATTCGGCGGACTTTCGGGCCGCGCCCTGAAAACCGGCGACGTGCTCGCGGGCGCCGGCAATCTGCGCGAGCTCTCCGAATTCCGCTTCGCGCGGGTCTCGCGCAAGGGGGTGGTTCCCCTGACCCGCCTGCGCACGGTGCGCTGGTCGGCCCCCGACCTGAACCTGCCCTACGGCGGGACGTTAGCGGTGCGCGCCATGGAAGGGCGCCATTGCGGCCATTTCGAACCCGCTTCGCGGGAAGCTTTCTTCGCCGAAACCTGGCGCGTTTCGCCCGACTCCAACCGGATGGGCTACCGCCTTGTGGGTCCGCGGCTTACCCGCACCAGAGCCGTCGAGATACTATCCGAACCTACCTGCCTCGGAACGGTACAAGTGCCCAACGACGGAACGCCGATCGCATTGATGGCCGACCACCAGACCACCGGCGGCTATCCGAAGATCGCGGAAATCGCCGGCGCGGATATTCCGGGGCTCGCCCAGCTTGCGCCGGGCGGCAACGTGCGTTTCATCAAATGCACTCTGCAGGAAGCGCAGGCGGCACGCCACGGCGCCGGGGAGCGTTTGCGCGCCGTCCTGCAGGCCATTGCATGGAAGCACGGGAGCTAAAGCCGCATGAAGAGCATCGACCTGAACTGCGACATGGGTGAGAGTTACGGCGCCTGGAAGATGGGCGCCGACGCCGAAATCATGCCGCTCATCACTTCGGCGAACATCGCCGCGGGCTTTCATGCGGGCGACCCCGCGACGATTCGCAAAACCGTCGGCCTTGCCGCCGACCACGGCGTGGCAATCGGTGCGCACCCGAGCCTGCCGGACATTGCCGGTTTCGGACGCCGCGCGATGAAAGTGTCGGCGCAGGAGGTCTACGACATGGTGCTGTACCAGGCCGGCGCGGTCGAAGCGTTCGCGCGTGCCGCCGGCGCGAAGCTGCATCACGTCAAATGCCATGGCGCGCTCTACAACATGGCAGCCATGGATGAAGAGTTGTCGGACGCCATTGCGCGCGCGGTCAGGGACCTGGGCGGACAAGTGCAGCTCTATGCGCTCTCCAACAGCCGCATGATGGATGCCGGAAAGAAATGCGGCCTTACGACGGTGGGGGAGGTGTTCGCCGATCGCGGCTACATGGACGACGGCACGCTGGCGCCCCGGGGCCAGCCCGGCGGCATGATCGAGGACGCCGCCAAGTCCGTCGCGCAGGCGCTCGCGATGATCGACGACGGCGTAGTGGTCAGCCTGTCGGGCAAACGGGTGCCGGTCTCCGCCAACACGCTGTGCCTGCATGGCGACCAGCCGGGAGCAGTGGCATTCGCGACCGCATTGCGCCGGACTTTCGCCGAAAAACACATCACTCTCGCCGCGCCATGAAAATGGACCCCAGACTCAAGCGCGCCGCCTGGTTCCTTGTCGATGCGCACGCCGAGCGCGAGCCGTTCGGCCCGTTTCCGGAGGATGCCCGGCCGCGTTCGGTGGACGAGGCGTACGCAGTGCAGGACGAGTTCGTCGCGCTCAAGTCGCGTGCCTGCGGCCCCGCGGTCGGGCACAAGATCGCTCTCACGACGCAGGCGATGCGCGCAATGGTCGGGCTCACCGATTCGATTGGCGGCGTTCTGCACGACAGGCAGGTGGTGCGCGCACCGGCGACCGTGCGGGTGGCCGACTATGGCCGCCTGATCGTGGAATTCGAGGTTGCGGTTCAGCTGGCCACGGACCTGCCGCCAGGCTCCTCGCCCCACACCCGGCAATCGGTGGCCGAGGCTGTCGGTGCGGTGATGCCCGCGTTCGAGCTTGCCGACGACCGTGCGGCCGACTACACGACCCTTTCCTCGCTCGCGCTGGGGCTGGTTGCGGACAACGCCTGGAATGAAGGCGCCGTGCTCGGCCAGCCGATCCTGAACTGGAAAGACGCCGATCTTGCCGCGGTACGCGGCGTCGCGAAGATCAACGGGGTGCAGGTCGGGGAAGGCTATGGCCGCGACGTGATGGGGCATCCATTCGAAGCGCTGGCGTGGGTGGCCAATAACCTCGCTAGGCGCGGCCGGTATCTGCGGGCCGGCGATTTCGTGATCACCGGAAGCCTGGTGACGTCCAAGTTTCCCAAGGCGGGCGACCTGGTCGAATTCGAACTCGGCGAGCTTGGGCGCGCGGAGCTGCGCGTGGCCTAGGTGGCCTGGGCTTCGAGCGCCTTGCGCAGCTCGAACTTCTGCACTTTTCCCATCGCGTTCTTCGGCAGGCTGTCGGCAAACACCACCCGCCGCGGATGTTTGTAACGCGCGAGCCTGCCGGCGAACAGCGCCAGCACGCCGGCTTCGTCGATCGAGGCGCCGGCCTTGCGCACGATCACCGCGCACGCGGCCTCTCCCCACTTCGGGTCCTCGACGCCGATGACCGCGCACTCTGCGATCGCGTCGCAGTCGGCGAGCACGCTCTCCAGTTCCGCGGGGTGGATGTTCTCGCCGCCCGAGATGATCACGTCCTTGGAGCGGCCGGCGATCCACAGAAAACCGTCGTCGTCCCAGCGTCCGAGATCGCCGGTGCGAAACCAGCCGTCTGCGGTGAAGGCTTCGGCCGTGGCTTCCGGATTGTTCCAGTA
>JANMXB010000478.1:0-8804 GCA_031380765.1 Pseudomonadota bacterium
ACTTCCGGCCGCGGCAGCGTGCCGGCAACCGCATACGCCGAGATCGAGAAATTCGACGCGGGCGCCTGGCACAGCGAGCCCTATCGCGGCGAGCGGGTGCCGGCTTTCGTCGCCGCGGCAAACCTGTGCCGGCAGCTCGGCATGTGGGCCAACGTGGAGATCAAACCGGCCAAGGGGTTCGAGACACAAACCGGCCGCGCAGTCGGGCAGTTGTCCCTCGACCTGTGGCGCGGCGCGCCGCTCCCGCCCGTCCTGTCTTCATTTTCGATGGAGGCGCTGGCCGCGGCAAAAGAAGTTGCGCCCGGGTTGCCGCGCGGGATGCTGGTCGGCAAGGTGCCGCCCGACTGGCAGATGCGCATGCAGAAGCACGGATGCGTGGCACTGCATTGCAACTACCGTGAGCTGACCCAAGCGCTCACGGCGGCGATCCACTCAGCTGGCTACGCGGTCCTGTGCTGGACGGTAGACGATCCGGCCGCGGCGAAGAAACTCTTCGGGTGGGGTGTGGACTGCATCATGACAGACCGGCTGGATCTGATCGGGCCGGACTTTAGCTGAGGCTCTGCTAGACTGGTTTCGCCATGGCCAATCCAATCGTCTGGATCGACATCCCGGTCAAGAATGTGAATCGCGCAATCCGGTTCTATTCCGCCGTTCTCGACCTGCCGGTGAAGAAGGACGATTTCCCTTCGTTTTCCATTGGTCTCGTTTCGCAAGGGCAGGGCGAAGTCGGGGTGTGCCTGTTTCCCTTTCCGGCGGACGAAAACCAGCCCTCGGAGCACGGCCCGCTGGTCTACCTCAACTGCGAGGGAAGGCTGGCCGAAGCGCTGGAAGAGGTCGACGCGCGCGGCGGCAGGATCGTCAAGGGCCGCCATTCCGTCGGCGGCCTGGGCTGGCGTGCGATCGTGATCGACAGCGAGGGCAATCGGGTCGCGCTGCATTCGCGCGAAGGCTAGGTCCCGCCAGCGCCGCAAGAGCCGTCTTTCGATCGCACCCACCCGCCCGGGATCGTTGGGCTCGGCTGCGGATTCGTACTGCGGCGAGCCGGGCCATGTTTCTTCGCTATGCGCGTTTGCGCACGCAGGACGGGAGGGGTCGGCAAGTATAATAAATCGATCTGCGGGCGAGGAAAGACCATGGCAGGAAAGATGCTTTACCCGGAGTTGTTCAAGGCCCTCGAGCGCGTGCGCTGGAGCCTCGACCACGACGTGCCATGGGCCTCGTTCGATGCATCGAAGCTGTCCGACGAGCAGGCGCTCACGATCAAGATGAATGCGATCACCGAGTGGGCGGCACTGCCGGCCACCGAGATGTTCCTGCGCGACAACCGCAACGACAGCGACTTCTGCGCGTTCATGTCGGTGTGGTTCTTCGAGGAGCAGAAGCACGCCCTGACGCTGATCGAGTACCTGAAGCGCTTTCGCCCGGACATGGTCCCGACGGAGGCCGAGCTGCACGCGGTGCGCTTCGAATTCGACCCGGCGCCACCGCTGGAAACCCTGATGATGCATTTCTGCGGCGAGATCCGCCTCAACCACTGGTACCGCTGCGCCGCGGAATGGCACACCGAGCCGGTGATCAGGAAAATCTACGACCTGATTTCGCGCGACGAGGCCCGCCATGGCGGCGCCTACCTGCGCTACATGAAGAAGGCGCTCGTCAACGGCGGCGACGAGGTCAAGGCGGCGTTCGCGAAAATCGGCCTGCTGATGGCCTCCGCCGGCCGCACGTCGAAGCCGCTGCACCCCACCAACCTGCACGTGAACCAGAGTATGTTCCCCGAGGACACGGTGCAGTCGAAGCTGCCCGACCCGGTGTGGCTCGAGCACTGGCTCGACGAGCAGATCCGCTTCGACCGCGGCTGGGAGAAGAAAGTCGTCGACATGATCCTGCACAACCTGTCGAAGCTCTTCGGGCGCCCGATCAAGACGCTGCAGGAGCTCAACCGGTATCGGCGGGAACTCAGAACGGCGGCGGCGACCTCGGCTTAGGCGCGGGGTTTCCGAGTTACGCCACGCGGCGCGCGTGAGTGATTTCGCGGTGCTCGACCGGACGGATCTGCGTCCGCTCCAGCGTGACAACGGCGACAGTCTCGCCGTCCAGAGAAACGAACTCCACCTCGAATGCCGCGCCATCGCGGTACACATGCACGATCGTGCCCACGTCCCCGGCCGTGAGCTTTTCACCGGTCAGGTCGACTGTGAGCACTACGCGTTCGTGTTCCTTAAGCATGTTCATTGCCTTCTCCCTAAAGCGGATACGCCGTCACAAGCCGAGGCGAATTTCCCGGCTCCATAATCCATACTGTACGGACGATCGGGGTGCGCCCATCCGGCGTTTGCAGCGCCCCGTTTATAGTGTAGCGCGCTCCGTGCGGCGACTCCACGACCGCAACGATCGGATTTGAAGCACCGACAACTCTAAGAGCCTCGGCAAGTATTCGCCAATCTTCGCTTCTGAACCCGAAACTCATGAAGAATTGGGCTTTGCTCCGGCCGTCGGGATGGGACAGAGAAAGAAGATAGTCAGTCAACTTGGTGCGCTCCACGCGCGCCCGGTCTGCATCCGGAAGCATCATGATTGAATACTGCGGTACAACAAGGTCTTGTCCCTCCAGTTGGCTGGCCGCCGAAACGACCATTTTCACGCTACCCGCAATCAAAGCACGAGACTACTCGCGGACCAGACAGCATTTCTTGTATTTTTTTCCGCTGCCGCAAGGACAGGGATCGTTGCGGCCGACCTTCGGCACGTCGCGCACATACGTCCGAACGTCCGGTTCGGCGAAGTCGTATTCGGATTCGTCATTGTCTTGCGCGGCTTCCTTCGCCCATCGATCCTGGCGCCGGGCGATGACGCCCGGCCGGTAGAACTCCCAAGGGTCGCTCCAGCGGCGCCACTCGGGCGCACGCTCGTTGACCGAGTAGGCTTTTTCCAGGTCGGTTTTCGAAAACCACGCCCCGAGTCCGGTCTGACGTTCCGCCAGGTTTTCCAGCAAGGGCCGATGCGCGGCCGGTGCGAAATCCAATAGTGTGCTGCCGACCGACAGACGCATGTCCCAGTTTTCGGTTTCGTCCGCGGCAATCGCCGCAGCCCAGGCGAGCGCTTCATCAAGGGCGGCGCCGCCTTCATGCTCGCCGGCCGCGATCACCGGACCCAGGGCGCTGGCTCGGACGTACCAATCCAGACTCCGGTCGCTGCACACGGCGCGCAGTGCCGGAAGGATGCTGGCGGGCTTGTTGCGGAACAACGCTGGCCACCAGCCGCTCAGCCAGTCCTGCATGTCCTCGTCCTCCTCCAGTGCCATCCGGCGCATGAACGCGACCAGCAGCAACCCCGACTGTTCGCCTGGAATCAGTCCAAGGATCATGGCCGCGTGATGCGTCAACCACCATTCGCCGGCCGCCCCCTCGTCTTTCCACGGACGGCCTTCTTCGAGCACTTGGCGCAGCCCGGCGATCATTGCCTCGCCATGCTGCGCGCATGCGTCGATCACATTGCGCGGGACCCGGTCCTCGTCGCGCACCATCAAGGCGATCAACTCGGCCGGACCGAGGTCGGCGAGCGCTTCCGCGGAATACTCGGGCAGGGCAGGTGCGCCGGTATCGGTTCGTATCATGAGAGGTCCTCGAATGCTGCCATTTTTTGTCCAAACTCAAGGCGGGTAGCCGGTTTCAGGGCGATATGCTGCCACGGATGCAAAAGCGCATCGACCTTAAAACGGGAGCGTTGCGCCAGGCTTCAGGGCGGACAGCGCCGCGCGGAACTCGCCCTGGATGCGTGCCAGCGCCGCATCGGTGTCGGCCTCGAAGCGCAGCACGATCACCGGCGTGGTGTTCGAGGCGCGCGCAAGGCCGAATCCGTCAGAGTATTCCGCACGCACGCCGTCGATGGTAAGGATGCGCTCCGCATTGGGAAACGGCGCGCTGGCCTGCAGTCGCTCGATCAGCGCGTGCGGCTCGCCTTCCGCGAGCTTCCAGTTCAGCTCCGGGGTCGAAGGCGAATCGGGGAGCGCATTGAGTACCGCGCTCGCGTTCCTCTCCCGTGAAACGATCTCGAGCAGCCGCGCGCCGACATAAAGCGCGTCGTCGAAACCGTACCAGCGCTCCTTGAAGAACGTGTGCCCGGACATTTCACCGGCGAGCGGTGCGCCGGTTTCCTTGAGCTTTGCCTTGACGAACGAGTGCCCGGTCTTCCAGATCAGCGGCACGCCGCCGTGCTCCTCGATCCACGGGCCGAGCCGCCGGGTGCATTTCACGTCGTAGATGATGGTGGCGCCGGGGTTTCTCGAGAGGACGTCCCGCGCGAAGAGCATGAGTTGCCGGTCGGGATAGATGATTTTTCCGTCCTTGGTGACCACCCCTAGCCGGTCGCCGTCGCCGTCGAAAGCCAGGCCCAGTTCGGCATCCGAGCTCCTTAGCGCGGCGATCAGGTCGGCGAGGTTCTTCGGCTGCGAAGGGTCGGGGTGGTGGTTGGGAAAGCGGCCGTCGATCTCGCAAAAAAGACCCGTGACTTCGCAGCCCAGTTGCCGGAAAAGCTCAGGGGCAAGCCTGCCGGTCACGCCGTTGCCGCAATCGATGGCGATCTTCATCGGCCGGGCGAGCTTCACGTCGCCCGCGATGCGCGACACATACGCGTCACTCACGTCGCGCTGCCCGATGGTGCCCGCACCCGAGGCAACCCGGCCTGCTTCGATGCGCCTGCGCAGGTCCTGGATCGCATCGCCCGAAAGCGTGGTTCCGGCAATCACCATCTTGATGCCGTTGTACTCCGGCGGGTTGTGGCTGCCGGTGAGCATGACCGCGCTGCCGCACCCCAGGTGATACGCGGCGAAGTACGTGACCGGCGTGGGCACCATGCCCACGTCGATGACGTGCGCGCCGCTTGCGGCGATCCCTTCGGCCAGCGCTGCACAAAGCGACGGGCCCGACAGGCGACCGTCGCGGCCGATCGCGATGGTGGTCCCGCCGGCTTCGAGAGCGAGCGTCCCCAGGCCTTGTCCAATGGCCCGCGCCACGGCCGGCGTAAGCGTGACTTCTACGATGCCGCGAATGTCGTAGGCGCGAAATATTTCGGCTGGAACCGAAGTCATCATTGCGGTTGCCGCCCGGAAAAGAATTCGAGGATGCGCGCGGCCAGCCACCCGTGGCTGCCCGGAAAAGGACCGGAGAGAAAGCCGGCATGGCCGCCGCCCGCGGGAAACTCCAGCGTGACGTCCTTCGAGGCCGCTCGCGTCCGCGCAAGCGCGCTCTCGGGCAGGAAGGGATCATTGCGTGCGTTGATCACCAGCGTGGGGACGCGGATATGCGCAAGCAGCGGCCAGCTGCTTGCCTTTTCCCAGTAGTCGTCCGTGTCGCGAAATCCGTGCAGCGGAGCAGTGACTGCATTGTCGAACTCGTAAAGGTTCGCCGAAGCCCGCATCGCCGTCCCATCGAAGCTGGCCGGAAAGCGCTTGAGCTTCGCGGCCGATTTGCGCTTGAGCGACCCGAGGAACATGCGCGTGTAGACCCGGTTGAATCCGCGGCCCAGCGCATGGCCCGCGGCAGCCAGGTCCAGCGGCGCGGAAATGGCGGCAGCGCGATGAACGATCGCGGTGGCAGCCTCCGCCTGCTCGCCCAGCCATTTGAGCAATGCATTGCCGCCGAGGGAGACGCCGGCCACGTCGAGCCTGCTGGAGGGCATTGCCGAGTGCACGCGCCGCAGGATCCAGTCGATTTCGGCCGAGTCCCCGGAGTGATAGGCGCGCGGCAGGCGGTTGATCTCACCGGAGCAGCCGCGAAAGTGCGGCACGACGCAGCGCCAGCCCTCGACGATCGCCCGCCCGGCAATCGCGCGGGCGTAGTGGCTGGCCGAACTTCCTTCCAGGCCATGGAACAGCACCAGCCGCCGCACCGAGTCGCGCGGACCGGCCCAGTCCAGGTCGATGAAGTCTCCGTCCGGAGTCTCCCAGCGCTCGCGCTCGAAGGCGATGCGGGGCGTGCGGCGCAGCGCGGCGAAAATGGTTTGCGCGTGCCCGCCAGGCAGCCACGCCGGAGCGACGTAGGGTTTCAATGCAGGATTTTCGACGGATTTTCCGCGCGCCCGCCCTCGGGCTGGCCGGGGCCGTGCGACGCGTGATGCACGATCATGCGCCAGCCGGCCGCCGTGCGCAGGTAGACGTTGGTGGCAACCACCGCAGGCCCCTGGCGCTTGCCGGCCGGCGCCTCGGCGTTTTCCTGCACGTTGTGCACGGCCACCATCATTGCCTGCATCGCGACACGCTGGGTTGCGTGGATGCGCGCGCCGCCGCCAGCCGAGAAGATGCGCTGCCAGCTTTCGCGCACCTGCTCGTGGCCGACCAGGCGCGGACCGGACGGATGGACGCAGAGGATTTCCTCGTCCTCGGCCCAGACACACATCATCGCTTCGAGGTCGGCGCGCTCGAGCGCCTCGTAAAAAGCGTTCTCCGCGTCCTGTGCAGTGGGAAAGGCGGTGGGCCTCATGGAAAATGGCACGGGTCCGGGCGAAAGAGTGGCGCAAATCCTGGCGCGGAAGTCGCGCAAGTGCTGGCGCACGGGCGCAAATTCTAGCGCACCGCGCTATCCGATGCGGCCGGCGGCCGCCAGCGCCTCGCCGAAGATGCGCTCAGGCGAGAGCTCGCGCAGGCAGCGCAAATGCCCCAGCGGGCAGACCCGTGCGAAACACGGGCTGCATTCGATCGCAAGGTATTGCACGCGGGCTTTTGCCGATCGCGGTGGCGTGTGCTTCGGGCTCGACGAGCCGAATAGAGCCACCAGCGGACGATCGAGGGCGGCTGCGATGTGCATGAGGCCGGAGTCGTTGCTGACGACCACGTGGGCGGCCCCGATCAGGTCGATGGCGCCGGCGAGGTCGGTCCTGCCGCACAAATCTACGGCGCAGCCGGGGCTTGCCGCGAGAATGGCCCGGGCGACGGGCTTGTCGGCTTGCGAACCCATCACCCACACCGAGAAACCGGCCTCGCCCAGCTTTACCGCCAGGCCGGCATAGTGCTCCGCCGGCCAGCGCTTGGCCGGGCCATATTCGGCACCGGGACAAAGCACCGCAACCGGGTGCTCATCCGTTGGCGGCGGCAACGAGAGTTGCACCAGGGTGCGCGCAAGGTTCGCCCCGGATGCCGCCAGGCGCGTGCGGGGGATTGCGGGCAGCGGTTCGCCCGGTTTGCCTGCAAGCGCCAGGTAGCGCTCGACCATGGGCGGCGGATTGCCGCGGTCGAGCTTGTGGAGGATGTTCAGCAGCCCATAGCGCAATTCGCCAACGTAGCCAGCGCGCAACGGGATACCGGCGAAAAACGGCGCCAGTGCGCTCTTCAGCGTATTCGGCAGCACGATGGCGTGATCGTAGCCGCGCCGGGCCAACATACGTCCGGTCCGCCAGCGCCCGCGCAGGTCGAATTCGCCGTGGCCGAACGGGCTTTCGATCGCCTCGCTGACCTCCGGCATGCGTTGCGCGACCGGCAGGACCCATCGCGGCGCCAGCAAATCGATCGTGGCGTCCGGGCGTTTTTGCAGCAGCCGCGCGAGCATCGGCTGACACATGAGCGCATCGCCGATCCAGTTGGGCGCGACGACGAGAACGCGGGGTCGCGTAGTACTTCCTACGGTACTTCCTACGTTGCCTGCTTCGTTGCCCGTGTCAGTGCCCGTATTAATGCCCGCGTGGAGCGGAGCCCTTGAATACGTACTGCGTGCCGCAGTACGGACAGAGAACGTGACCGGCGTGCGCCACGTCGAGGAACACGCGCGGGTGGCGGCTCCACAGCGGCGCGTCCGGCATCGGGCAATGCAGCGGCAGGTCTTTCTGCGTGACTTCGATCTCGCGCGGCTCGGCCATGGCCGCTACTTCTTTTTCGCTGGTTTCTTCGCCGGACTCTTAACTGCGGCGTCGCGGCCGGCCTTCACTGGCGAAAGCCATTCCAGATGCTTTCTGTCCTTGCCCTGCACCAGGCTGAAAAACGCCTTCTGCAGCGCGGCAGTGACCGGGCCGCGCTTGCCGGCGCCGATCTGGCGGCCGTCCACTTCGCGGATCGGCGTGACCTCGGCTGCGGTGCCGGTAAAGAAAAGCTCGTCGGCGATGTACAGGTCATCGCGCGTGATGCGTCTCGCGCTCACGGTGTAGCCGCGGTCGGCGGCCAGCTGGATCACGCTGTCGCGCGTGATGCCCATCAGCGCGCTGGTCAGTTCGGGCTCATAGATTTTGGCGTCCTTCACCATGAACAGGTTTTCGCCCGCGCCCTCGGCGACGAAGCCATCCACATCCAGGAGCAGGCCTTCGTCGTAGCCGTGATCGATCGCCTCCTGGTTGGCGAGGATGGAATTGGCATAGGTGCCGGAATACTTGGCGCGGCACATCGAAACGTTCACGTGGTGCCGCGCGAACGACGAAGTCTTCACCCGGATGCCTTTCTCGAGGCCATCGGCGCCCAGGTACGCGCCCCACGGCCATGCGGCAATGGCGACGTGCACCCTGGCGCCCTTTGGCGACACGCCCATCTTCTCCGACCCGTAAAAGGCGATCGGGCGGATATAGCACTCCTCGAGCTTGTTGGCGCGCACCACCTCCTTGTGCGCCTCCATGAGCACTTCCTGCGTGTACGGGATCTTCATCATGTAGATATGCGCCGAATTGAACAGGCGCTGGGTGTGCTCTTTGAGACGGTAGATGGCCGTGCCGTTGACCGTCTTGTACGCGCGCAGGCCCTCGAACACCGCCAGCCCGTAATGCAAGGAATGCGTCAGCACGTGGGTGGTGGCGGACCGCCATGGCACGAGCTTGCCGTCGTACCA
>JANMXB010000518.1:0-7624 GCA_031380765.1 Pseudomonadota bacterium
CATCGGGCCGCATGACGACGAGAAGCTGGGCCTGAACAAGGTCGCCAAGTTCTACTACTACCCCGGATGGTGGGAAGGCAGTGCGCAGAACACGATGCTCGTGAGCCACAAGGCGAGGGATGCGCTGCCCAAGGCCTTCCAGGAAGAGCTGATCTGCGCCGCGCATGAGCAGGACACCGTGATGACCGCCGATTACGATGCGAAGAATCCGGCGGCGCTCAAGCGGCTCGTGGGATCCGGCACCCAGTTGCGCTCGTTTCCCAAGCCGGTCATGGACGCGGCCTACAAGGCGACGCAGGAAGTCATGGCCGACCTGGCGGGAAAGAACGCGGACTTCAAGAAGATCTACGACCAGTGGTCGAAATTCCGCGATGAGCAGAACCTGTGGTTCAAGGTGGCCGAGTACACCCTGGACAACTACCGGTACTACGGCGTCCCGAAGTAACGCACGAACTCGGCACACGGAAGGGGTACGGGGGAACCTTGGTTCCCCCGTACCGATCCTGCGAGCATATGACGAGAGGAGAACCAAAGGTTCTCCCAGGAGGCAAGATGCAAGAACACGGCAAGCCCGGGCAGGGAATCGGCGCGCGCGTCCCCCGCAAGGAGGACTCGCGGCATCTGCACGGCCGCGGCCAGTACGTATCCGACACGGTGATCTCGGGCCAGCGCGAAGTCGCTTTCCTTCGCAGCCCGGTGGCCCATGGCCGGATCCGCGCGATCAGGAAACCCCCGGATTCGGAGGGCCGCGTCTTCGTGCGCGAGGACCTAGTCGAGGCGAAAGACATTGTCGCGGCATCTACGTTGCCGTCCTACAAGCTTTCAGCCCAGCCGCCGCTCGCGCACGGCAAGGTGCGCTTCGTGGGCGAGCCCATCGTGATGTGCGTGGCGCGCACCCGGGCGGAGGCCGAGGACCTCTGCGAGCAGGTCGAGCTCGACATCGAAGAACTGCCGGCGCTGGTCGATTCCGACACGGCGAGGATGGAAAAATCGAATCGCGTGCACGAAGAGTGGGACGACAACCTCTTCCTTACGCTGTCGGTCGACAACGGCTTCGACGCCCTGTCGAAGAAGGCCACGGTCGTCGTCAACCGCGAAGTCGAGCTTTCGCGCCAGGCCATGGTCCCCATGGAAGGCAAGGCCGTGGTCGCCTACTGGGACGAGCGCGCCGACCAGCTCATCATGTACTACTCGACCCAGACGCCGCATATCGTGCGCACGGGCATCGCCCAGTTTCTCGGGCTCGACGAGGGCCAGGTGCGCATCATCGCCCCCGACGTTGGCGGCGGCTTCGGCTACAAGGTGATCGTGCATCCCGAGGAGCTCTCGGTCGCGTGGCTCGCGATGAAGTACCGCAAGCCTTTCCGCTGGATCGAAGACCGGCGCGAGCACCTCGTGTCCGGCGCCAATGCGCGCCAGCACCGCTATCGCCTCACGGCCTACGCGGACGACAAGGGCCGCCTGCTGGCGCTGGACGCCGAGATCACGATCGACGGGGGCGCCTATTCGAACTGGCCCTTCACGATCGGTCTGGAGCCGGGACAGGCTACCGGCAACCTGCCGGGGCCTTACGATTTCCAGGGCTATCGCTGCAAGACCTATTGCGTGGCGACCAACAAGCCCGGCTTCATGCCGTACCGCGGCGTCGCGCGCACCGGCGTGTGCTTCGCGATGGAATTGCTCATGGATGCGCTCGCGCGTGCGGTGAACCGCGATCCGTACGATGTGCGCATGGAGAACCTCGTGCGTCCCGAGCAGATGCCCTACGACAATGTCGTGAACAAGCACTACGACAGCGGCAACTACCCGGCGGCGCTCGCGCTCGCGCGGGAGAAATTCGACCACCCGAAGTGGATCGACCGGCAAAAGAAAGGCGAGCCCGATGGCCGCAAGATCGGAATAGGATTTGCGAGCTATTGCGAGCAGTCGGCGCACGGCACCAGCGTGTTTGCAACCTGGGGCCTGCCCCTGGTGCCCGGCTACGACCAGTCGGCGGTCAAGCTGACCCCCGACGGCGGGCTCGAAGTGCGCGTGGGCGTGCACTCGCACGGCCAGGGCATGGAGACCACCTTCGCCCAGCTCGCGCACGAGATCCTCGGCATCGACATCCAGAAGATCAAGATTACGCACGGCGATACCGGCACCACGCCGTATTCAACGGGCACCTACGCATCGCGCTCGATCGTGATGGCGGGCGGCGCGACGCTCAACGCCTGCAAGGAGCTGATCCCCCGCATCGTCAAGATCGGCGCGCATTTGCTGGGCTGCAAGGATGAGGAGGCGCGTTTCGACAAGACTCTTGGCGTCGTCGGACCCGGCGGCAAAGCGGTGGAGCTCAAGGAAGTCTGCAGCGTCTGGTACCTGCGTCCCGACCGCGCCCCGCTGGATGTCGATCGCCGCGGGCTGGAAGTGAGCGTGAGCTACAAGCCGGATCGCGATTCGGGCGCGTTCAGCTACGCCTCGCATGCTGTCGCCGTCGCGGTGGACACCGGCACCGGGCAGGTCGAGATCCTCGACTACGTGATCGCGGAAGACTGCGGCACGCTGGTGAATCCGCTGGTGGTGGAAGGCCAGACGCTGGGCGGAGTCGCGCAAGGCATCGGCACCGCGATGTACGAAGAAATCCAGTACGACGCCAACGGCCAGCCTAACGCTTCCACGCTCGCGGACTACCTGCTGCCCGGCCCGACCGAGATTCCGAACATGCGCATCTTCCACATGGAGACGCCTTCGCCTTACACCATGTACGGCATCAAGGGCATGGGCGAGGGCGGCGCAATAGCACCCCCGGCGGTCATTTTCAATGCAGTCAACGACGCTCTCAGGGCCACCGGCGTCGAGGTCAGCAAGACCCCGCTCACGCCGCACCGGCTCCTCGAGGAAATCGAGCGCGCGCGCCAGCACGCCGTGCCGAAACGGGAGGCTGCATGAGCGCAAAAATTGCAGGGGGTGCGGGGGGCAGCAGCCCCCTGCGTTCGATCGTGGAGGCTGCATGAAAGCCGCCGCTTTTGAGTATCTGAAACCAATCGATGTGCCCGGCGCGATCAAGGCGCTCGCCGGCTCGGCGGGCGAAGCGAAAGCACTTGGCGGCGGGCAATCGCTTGGCCCCATGCTCAACCTGCGCCTCGCGCGGCCCAAGCTGCTGGTCGATGTTTCGCGCCTGGACGCAATGCGCGCGATCGAGGACAAGGGCGCTTTCTGGCGCATTGGCGGCGCGGTCACTCATTCCCAGATCGAGGATGCAAAGCTCATCGATTGCACCGTGATGTCCGAAGTGGCGCGCAACATCGCTTACCGCGCGATCCGCAATCGCGGCACAATAGGCGGCAGCCTCGCGCATGCCGATCCGGCGGCCGACTGGCCTCTGGCGCTTCCCGCCCTGGCGGCAACGATCGTCATCGCCGGGCCGGCAGGCGAGAGGCGTGTGGCGGCCGCCGAGTTCACCAAGGGTGCTTTCGCAACCGTGCTCACCGAGGACGAGCTGGTGGTGGCAGTGGAAGTGCCCAAGCTGTCTCCCGCGGCGCGCTGGGGCTACTGGAAATTCTGCCGCAAGACCGGCGAATTTCCCGAGTCGAGCGCCGCGATGCTGCTCGACCCCGGGCGCAAGCTCGCCAGGCTGTGGGTTGGCGCGCTGGACGGCGCACCCCGGCCGCTCGATGGCCTCGCGGCCGATCTCGCGCAGCGCGGTGCGCTGGCCGCCAGCGAGACTGCGGTCAGCGCCGCGCTCGACCTCGCAGTGCCCGGCCAGGACCCCGTCAACCGCCGCATGCATGTCACCGCCGTGCGGCGCGCAGTCCAGAAAGGTTTCAGCTGATGCAGCCCATATCCCTTACCGTCAACGGCGAGAAAGTCCACGCCCTCGCCGAGCCAAGAACGCACCTGGCCGATTTCCTGCGCGAGGACCAGCGCCTCACAGGAACCCACCTCGGGTGCGAGCACGGCGTCTGCGGCGCGTGCACGATCCTGATCGACGGCGCTCCGGCACGTTCCTGCATCGCCTACGCTGTGGCCTGCGAAGGCTGCGACGTACGCACCATCGAAGGGTTCGGCGAAGACGCCGTGATGTCCCAGCTCAGGACCGCGTTCAACCGCGAGCACGCGCTGCAATGCGGATTCTGCACGCCGGGCATGCTGATCGCGGCACGCGACGTCGTCATGCGGGTGCCCGATGCCGATGAGCAGCGCGTGCGCGTCGAGATGTCCGGCAACCTGTGCCGGTGCACGGGCTACCGCGGCATCGTCCGCGCGATCCTCAGCGTGCTCGAATTGCGCCGCGCGGGCAACGATTCGGAGCTCGAAGACACGCTGCCGCCTCCGAAACCGAAGTTCATGCCGTTCGAGGTTCCGGCGCTATTGGTGACGCCTGCGCCAGCGGCTGCCGCGCCGGCGCCCGTGCAGGCAAGCGTGGGGACCGTGATCGAGGACGAATTCACGGTCGACCATCCGCTTGCCCGCGTCTGGCAAATCTTCGGCGACATGCCGGCGGTCGCCGCGTGCCTGCCCGGAGCCGAGATCACCGAGCACACGCCGACCTCGCTCAAGGGCAAGGTCAACACCAGGTTCGGCCCCATGCGCGCTTCATTCGCGGGGGCCGCTGCCCTTGAAAGAGACGAGTCGGCCAAACACGGTGCGATCCGCGGCAACGGCACCGACAGTTTGTCCGGCTCGCGCGCGCGGGCCGATATCAGCTACCAGCTCTTCGATGCAGGCGGCGGCCGCACGCGCGTGGCCGTGGCCATCGACTACAGCCTGCAGGGGCCGCTGGCGCAGTTCTCGCGCGGCGGCCTGGTCAAGGAGTTCGTGAAAAACATGGTGGCCGATTTCGCCGCCAACCTGAATGCGCGCCTGGGCGCGCCCGCGGGCGCTGCACCGAAGGTCGCACCCGTGATGACCATCAGCGCGGCAAGCGTGCTCTGGCGCTGGCTCAAAAATATGTTCGGCAGTAAATCCTAAAGGAGAAACGATGGAACCCATCGCAAAGCTAGGCAACTACCTTCACATTTACGACTTCTACGTCGACAAGGAGAACATCGACGAGTTTATCCGCCTGTTCAACGAGTTCGACTACGGCGGCAACAATCCGATGCACATGTCGTCCGCGCAGGCCAAGGACGGCGCGCTGTGTCAGGACGTCAAGGACCCCACGCATTTCTGGCTGATCGGGGAATGGACGGACATCGTCGAGCACGCGCGCATCCGCAAGATCCTCGCCACCGGGCTCAAGCCGGCGTTCGTGGGGCTGATCAAAGGCACGGGGTTCGTGCCGCACTATGCCAAAGTCGTGTCGGCCACGCCGCAGGCCATTCTCGACAAGGCCGCCGCCGACAAAGCCAAAGCGGCCTAGGCAACATGCAGCTGTATACGTTTTTCCGCTCCTCGACCTCGTTCCGGTTGCGGATCGCGCTTGCCTACAAGGGCATCGCTTACGAGCCGCGGTTCGTGAGCCTGCCGAAGATGGAGCACCAGGCCCCCGGGTATCTCGGGAAGAATCCGCAGGGGCTGGTGCCCGCGCTGGTCGACGACGCGGGGCGGGTATTCACGCAGTCGATGGCGATGATCGAATACCTGGACGACGTTCATCCCGAGCCGCCGCTGATGCCCAAGAGCGCCGAGGAAAAGTGGTACGTGCGCGCGGTGTCGCAGATCGTCGGGTGCGAGATGCATCCGCTCAACAACGTGCGCGTGCTCAAATACCTGAAGGGCTACGGCCTGGACGATGCGAAGGTCAACGGCGACTGGTATCCGCATTGGGTAACCGAAGGGTTCAAGAGCCTCGAAGCGTTTCTCGTCAGCGAAAAGCGCGCCGGGAAATACTGCCTCGGATCGCAGTTCACCATGGCCGATGTCTGCCTGATCCCCCAGGTGTTCAACGCGCAGCGGTTCAACTGCGATCTCGCGCCCTACCCGACGGTCATGCGCGTGTTCGATGCGGGCGCGGCACTGCCTGCGGTGAAGAAGGTGGAGCCTTCGACGCAGCCGGATAAGTTCTGAGCCAGGAAAAATTCGCGTGATTTAAGACGGAACGGTGTCGCGCGTGAAGTTCACATTCGGTCACCGGGCGTCGATGTTTTGGCCATGCGTTGCGTGGTTAACCCCTTGGCTTTGTAAATCTCAATTTCGAAGGGCGTTTTGATTGATGCTTGGGATTCGCTTGGCAAAGACTGTCATTATTCAATGGGTTGCATTTATTTTTAATAATTTATGCGTATATACATATAAATTATGTTATTTCGCATAATTTATGCACCCAGTAAAAGTATCGAACTTTAGAGTTTTCGTATAGACTAAATAAGAGGTGAATATAGGATAAATTTTGGAGTGGACAAAAATGTATCTATCCGAACTCGGTACATTGTTGCGGCAGGCGCGTAAGGCAAAAAAGCTCACGCTAAAGCAGGTCGCACAGCAAGCCGGTGTGCACTTCACAACGCTTTCATCTCTAGAGCGAGGACAAGTGTCGGATTTAGGGGTGCGAAAACTCATACGAGTCGCGGAGACACTTGGTCTTGAACTAGAACTAAGGCCCTCAGGACAACGCTATACCTTGGACGATGTTGCCAAGGAGCGAGCGAACTCGCCTTTGTTAGCTAATCAACAAAGGGCTATGGGCGAGCATGCAAATACGTTTGCACGCGCCTTGCGCCAGCAGGGCGAAGGCGCCTTGACCCAAGCATTGTCTGAACACCGTCCAGAAGGAGTTCTCGCACGCTTGCTTCGAGAGCAGGAAGAAAGCGCCTTGAGCCCAAACACCCGCGCACTGTCCGAGAACAGTAAAGGGGGGCTACTAGCGCGCGCCTTGCGCCAGCAGGGCGAAGGCACCTTGACCCAAGCATTGTCTAAGCACAGTTCAGAAAGAACGCGCGCGGGATTTTCCCAAGGAAAAAAGAGCTCCGGGCGCTAGAACTCTGCTGGGAACCATCTGATCTATTTTGTACCCAATACAATCTTTCTACTCCAAGTAATGGCCTACACGAAGCAACTGGTTGTTGAAGTTCTTGGTCGACCTGTCGGCTTGCTCGCGCCTGCAGAGCCTCCTAAACATGTCTTCACATACTTTCCTGACACCCCGGCGACGCACTTCGTTTCCCTATCAATGCCCGTGCGCCTTGAAAGCTATGTCTGGATAGAGGGCTTGCACCCAGTATTTCAAATGAATCTACCAGAGGGATATCAGAAGGACATACTTCGAAGCAAGCTGGGGTCGGCCATGCCTGTCGACGACTTTAATTTACTAGCATTAACTGGAAATCGAGGCATCGGTCGATTTTCCGTCCACCTACTAGACACATTATCTTCACAGGAAAGTGCACTTCCTCGAGCCGCCATTTTGGCGCACGCAGATTCGCGTCAAGCGCTTCTCGATGCACTAAATGAATTGGAGCTCGAAAATATTTCAGGTGTTATGCCCAAAGTTATTGCTTCGGATGTTGCTCCGCTCTTACTTGAACCAGATCAGAAAATAACGGTTCGTTCCCACGATTGGATTCTAAAAACTGGTCGCCAAGACACTCCAGGGATTGCAATAAACGAATATCTATGTCTTACGCTCGCACGTGAAATGGGACTTCCTGTCCCAGAAATTGAATTGTCAAAAGATGGCAATGTTCTAGCTGTCCGCCGGTTT
>JANMXB010000521.1:0-5250 GCA_031380765.1 Pseudomonadota bacterium
GGATTCCAGCCAATCGGGCAATGGAATCTTCTTCACCAGCTTCGCAGGGTCCGTGAGCGTGGGCAGCTGCTCGACCAGCTTTTGCGCCTGATCGGCAACGGACGGGGCGATCAGCGCCACGCCCAGCGCGAGCACCCCGAGCACGAGCAAGGCTGCCGCGAGGACCGACACTCCGCGCGGAATGCGGCGCGGAGTGTGGCGGTCGATCAGATTGACCAGCGGCGCGATCATGTAGGCGAGAAACACCGCCAGGATGAATATCAGGAGCGTTTTACGCACGGCGAACGTCGCGTAAAGAGCAAGCGCCACCAGCGCCACGGTCCATGCGGCCCGTGCGGCACGCGGATCCCATCCGAACATTGCGCCTCCGTTCGCTAGTCCGGCGTGACCCAGCAGATGCCCTGGCAGCGCCGGCAACCGCCGTCAGGGGGAAGCGAGGGGACGTCGAATTTGTAGCGCGCGCGGCACTTCGTGCATTTCCACTCGCGCGCGAGCAGCTCCGCTTCACCGAAAACCCTCGCAATGTCCTTCGCGGTCAACGGCTGCCTGCCGGACGGCTGATTAACTGTGCGCGCTCTGGTCATCGTTCATGGTGAACGATCCCGATTGCGTTCTCGGTGCGCTGCTTAACAGGGCGGAAGAATCGTTGAACCGGGTGCTGTGCCCAAGCGTACATAGGCAGCGTTTACACATAAAGGGTTGTGTCCGGACTCGCGCGGATGTCCAATGGTCCACCTGCCGTTAGGAGAGGAGCAAAAATGAAACCCCATCGGATCCTGAAAGCGGTGCTGCTGGCGGCGGTGCTCGCCGCGGCTCTGGCCCCCAGCCTCGCGGAGGCACGCGGAGGCAGGCACCACGGGGGCGGGTTTCGCATCGGCGCCGTCGGGCTGGGACTCGGACTTGGCTTCGCGCTGGCCGCGCCGGCTTACGCGTACGGCCCGCGTTACTACGCTCCGGCTTATTACGCGCCGCCCTACGTGCCCCCGTACTACGCGCCTGCCTATTACGCGCCCCCGGCCGTGTATGCGCCGGCCTACGCTCCGCCCGCGGTGTACGCGCCCGACTACGGATACACGCAGGCTCCGGTGCAGCCCCAAGCTTCCAACGCGTGGTATTTCTGCGCCTCCTCGAACGGGTATTACCCGTACGTGAGGCAGTGCGCCGAAGGCTGGCAGCAGGTGGCGCCGCAGCCGCGCTGAATTTCCGCGGCCGCGTTTTCCTTACTTCATCAGGCGGCCGACCAGCAGTGCTGCGACGACCGCGATCCCGATTGCCTTGAGGGGATTGGCGGAAATGTAGTTCGACGCATCGTCGATCAACTGCTTCTGCTTCGCCGTAAGGTACTCGCCCTTGGCGCCGATCCATTCCTTGGCCTGGCCGGGCATGCAGGCAGCTTTGTCGATGGCGTCGTGCGCCTTCGTGCTGATGCGCTCGAGCACGGGCTTGGACTGCCCCACCGCGTCCGCGGCGATTTCCCGCATGGTTGCGCTCATGGTGTTCTCCTCGTGGGTTGTATGCGGTTTCAGTGGAAAATCATGTACAGGATGACGAGCACGATCGCGGGAATCCCGAGGAACCAGCCCAGCACATATTTACCCATGATCCTTCTCCTTGTCGCTGTTTCAGGGGCGCCGCGGAGGCGGCGCGAATTGACAGATCATCGGCCCCGCAGGGCAAATTCGTAATAGTCCCGCGGCGGCAGCGGCGGTAGGAATTACCCTACGGGAGTGGGGAGAAAGGCAGGCGGCGAGAAAGTCAGGCGAAGGAAAGCTCGAGGCCCGGAGCAATGGTGGCTCAGGCCGCCAGGCGATGCTCGAAATAGGGACGCTCGCGCCGGTCCAGCAAAGCAGCCAGCGCCGCGCGGTCCGCGCCGGCCGGGTCGAGCCACGCGCCGATTGCCGCAGCCTCGAGCGGAATGATGCAGCGGTCGTGCCCGGTGGCCGCGATTTCCGGCGGCGGCGCGTCGGTAATCGCGGCGAACGAATACAGGTCGGGCCTGCCCGGGGCCTGCCACAGGTCCCACAGGCACGCGACGAGCATCGGGGACGCGGACTTCGGATTGAAGTGCAGGATCAGGTTCTGCGGCCTTTCGCCTTCGGCGAGGGGCCGCCGCTCGAAGTCGTGCAGCGCGACGTTTTCGTAGAAGCTCCTGGCGATGATCAGCCCGTGATGCCTGCCGAAAACGTTCTTCCAGAAACCCTCGAGGCTGTCGCGCCGCGCGTTGTAGAGGCCGTCGTAGCGCCGGTCGTAGTTTTCCGGCCTGCCGCCCGGCCGGCAGTGGTAGCGCATCGGCCGGATCACGCGGCGGCCCGCCTCCTGGATGACCACCGGCGCATACCACATGGGGAAAATGCGCGAGTCCTCCTCGGCCGGCTCCCGGCGCCCGAGGCCGGCCAGCTTCTCCAGGTGCCACGCAATCTTTTTGGTGGCGATGCGCTGGTCGTCGAGCGCCTTTTTGGTCTGCCGGTTTGCGAGAGCGCGCTCGGCGTGCGCCAGACGTTTTTTCTGCGCGAACAGCGCGGTCTCGTGGCCGCTGCGCACTTTGACGCGATGGCGGTCGATCAAGTCCCTGATGCGCTCCTCGACAGGCGAGGACGGCGAATCGAAATTCGCCTCCAGCGCGCGGGCGACCCTGATCGAGTCGTCCTCGAGGCGCTGCGCGAACAGTTTTTCGAGGGCCGAGAAATCGACCTCGCCCGCGACCATGCGCGCCGCCCTTTTGAGTTCCTGCTCGACCATGGCGGAGTAGCACATGCCGCGATTCTAGTGCGAATGCCGGTGCTCCGGAGGGCGGCCAAACCGTTGCAGCGCTATCAGTCCGAACGCGATCCACGCCACGCTCGCGCAGGCGGCGGCGACCACGTCGCTCAGGTAGTGGGCTCCCAGGTACATGCGCGAAAATGCCACCAGCGTGACCAGCAGCGCGGCACCCGCCAGGAACGCTGTTCGCACGGCATGGCTTTGCAAGCGCGAGAACAGGACCACCGCGAAAATCCCGTAGAAAAGCGTTGCGCCCGCGGTGTGGCCGCTCGGAAAACTGTAGGTGGTGAGGACAACCAGCGGATGGTCGAAAGACGGCCGGACACGTTGGTACGAGTACTTCAGCGCGGTGTTGAAAAGCATTCCGGTGGGCACGATCAGGGCAACGCGCTGCACCCAGTACCAGTCGCGCTGAAGTGCGAGGCACGCCGCCAGGGCTGCCGTGTACACGCAGATCGCGGGCACCCCGTGCATGAGCGAAACCTGCAGGAAAAACTGCGTGAGTCCTGCACTTGCATGCGCGTGCAGCCACTTGGCCAGGCGCGCATCCAGCAGGACCAACGGGTCGCCGGAGACAACGTCCTCGGCGATTGCGAGGAACAGGCCGCCTGCGACCAGCAGCGCCGTCATGCCGACGGCGAGAAGGATGCGCCGGTGGCGGCCGGTCGCGGGGTAGTGGACCCCCTCTGCCCGGTCGCCAGGCGCCGGCGCAGTTTCCAATCGGTGCTACTTTTTCGGCTTGAGCTTGTCGCCCATTTTTTCGGCCGCTTCCTTCGCGGCGCTCTCGTGCTTGGACGAGAGGACCTTGCCGTTGCCCGCGTCGACCATGATTTCCTGCGCGCCGGATTTGCCGGCGATCTTGATGTCGAACGAATAGACCAGGCACCCGTCTTCGACTTCGAGCTCGGATTTCGACACCGTGCCGGGTTGCTTGGCCAGGGCGGTTTTCTGGGCCGCTGCCATTGAAATCTTGGCCATCTTCTTCAGGTCGGTGGCGCCTTTCGAAGCCTTGATGCTGCAGGCGAGCTTGTCGGCCGAGGCCGGGACGGAAAAGGCGAGCAGTACGACGGCCAGCGGAACGAGAAGTTTCATTGCGGTCTCCATGATGGTTCTCCCCAGCACCGCATCGTCGGGCCGGTCCGCGCCAGCGTCTGTGCGCCTGCGCACGTTACCAGCGCTTGCGATACCCAACGCTCACGCCGCTCGGCAACGCCCCGAGGATGAACGGGCTGTCGCGCGAATGCGCATAGTAGCCGGAAGCCGTGCCGACCGCCCATCCGGCCAGCACATCCGTCTGCCAGTGCGCGCGCACCCGGATGCGCGCGATCGCGGTATACGCCGGCAACAGCTCGAGCGCGTACACCGCGGGATGATCGCGACCGTACTCCATCACGAAGGGCGTCACGATCCCGGCCATCGCGGAAACTTCCGCGCTCGGAAAGCTGTAGTGGTTGCCGCTCTGGAACCATTTGTTCGGATCGCTCGTTTCCGTCGGCCGCTCGCGCCTGAAAACCAGTTTCCCGGCATCCGCGGCAGCGATGGAGAGGACCGTCGAGTCGATCGATTGCCAGAGCGTTTTGCCCAGGCGCGAGTCGCCGCCTTCCCACAGGGCCGCAGCAACGTCCGCGGACACCGTGAGGCCCAGCACTACGTTCTGCGAGCTGCGCTTCCAGATCCCACTGTTGTGCATGTTGAGTTGATGGTCGATACCCAGCGGCCCTCCCGCACCGAAGGCCGGTCCTGCCATCGCCACCATTGCCGCAGAAAACACGCACGCCCGCTTCATCGCACCCTCGCGGTCAGAGAGGCGGGAAGCAATTCTCCCCGCTCTTCTTCGTCGATCGTAGGCGACGCAAGCTTAAGAGCGACTTAAGAGGCGGATCCGGAAGAAAAATGTTCGGCGAAGCTGACGCTGACTGTCAGACCCGCACCGCCGTCGGCCCGTGACAAGCCGTCGGCGAGGTGCACATCCGTGTCGTGCCGAAGCGCGATCGCCTTGACGATTGCGAGTCCCAGGCCGGTGCCCTCGATCCTTCCGGCGGGTCCCTGTGCGCTGCTCGCGCGATAGAACCGGTCGAAGACCCGCTCGCGCTCTTCCACCTCGATGCCGGGTCCGTTGTCACGAACTTCGATCGTGGCGGAGCGCTTCCGCCGGTCGTGGCGCACGCTCACATCCACACGGCCGCCAGCTGGGGTATACCGGAGCGCGTTATCGACAAGATTGTTGAGCAGGGTCCGGATCTCGTCCTGGTCACCGTTGATGGGGGTCGCGCTACGGGCTTCCGCGCCAAGGTCGATGCCTGCAGTTTCCGCCCTGGCGCTGAAATCGCCGACTACCGAGCGCGCCATCTCGGCGAGGTCGACCGGCACCGGTTGCAGAGCTACGCCATCGGGTTCCAGCCGCGAAAGACTCAGCAGCTGGGCCACCAGGTGCGTGGCGCGGTCGACGCCCCGCTGCATGTCCTCGAGCGCTTCCGCCCGCTCGCGCTC
>JANMXB010000559.1:0-2236 GCA_031380765.1 Pseudomonadota bacterium
ATGCGGCCATGTCGGCGCCCGAGCCGGGCTGGATGCCGATGATCGTGCCCAGCGCGCTGCCGCGCACCAGTGGCCACGGGTACTTCTTCAAGAGGCCCCACATGCCCTTGAACACGCTGCCGATCTTCTCGGCGGCGATCCGCGGCGGCGGCGCGACGTCGACCATGTAGCGCAACAGCTCCGACACGGCGAACATGCCGACCATCATCGGGATCAGGCTCACGCCGCTGAGCAGCTCGTCGACGCCGAACGTGAAGCGCGGATGGGCACCCGGGTTTTCCAATCATATGCACGCGACCAGCAGGCCGAGGATCAGGGAGATCGACGCTTTGAGGATGCTCGCGTTGCCGATGAACACCGCGCCCGCAAGACCCAGCACGACCAGCCAGAAATATTCGAACGAGGAGAACTTGAGCGCGATCTCCGCCAGACCCGGCGAGAACAGCACCATCACGAAGGTGCCGAAGAGACCGCCGATCGCCGAGAACACCAGGCCCGCGCCGAGCGCCACCTCGGCTTGTCCCTTGAGCGTCATTGCGTAGGCTTCGTCGGTATACGCAGCCGAGGCAGGCGTGCCCGGGATGCGCAACAGGGCGCCCGGGATGTCGCCTGAGAAAATCGCCATCGCGGTGGCGGTGACGATGGCGGCGACGGCAGGCACCGGCGGCATGAAGAAGGTGATCGGCACGAGCAGCGCGGTGGCCATGGTCGCCGTGAGTCCCGGAATGCAGCCGACGAAAAGGCCGAACAGCGCCGAGCACAGGATCACCAGCAGCACATAGGGGTCGAATACCAGCCCCATCGCCTGCGAGAGCACCGCCCAGGTCATTGCGTCACCACGCTACGGGCAACAGGACGCCCCAGGGAAGGGGCACGCGCAGTCCTTTGTAGAAAATCAGGTGGATGATCAGCGTCGCGCCCAGCGCGATCGGCAGGATCAGGACGGGACGCACGCGCAGTTTCCAGAACAGCGCGCCCAGCACCGCCGTGCCGCAAATGACGAAGCCCAGCGTGTTGGAAAGAAAAATATAGAACAGCAGCACGCCCACGGTCAGCAGGAAGTTGCCCGCATGGTGGCGCGAGCGCAGCCATGCGCCCGGCGTGATCCAGGCAGCCGCCGCGCGGTCCCGCAGGCCGTTGAAGATCAGGATGACCGAGCACACCGCGAGCAACCCGGCCAGCAGCCCGGGAAACGCGGACGGGCCGATGCTCTGGCCCGGGATGCGCGGAAACGACTGGATGTTGACGAGGATCGCGATCGCGAGGGCCAGCAGCACGCCTCCGCTGATCGCGTCGTTGAATTTCATCGTAGGATCCGCAACCGCGGTTACTTGGCGAGGCCGACCGACTTCATCGTGGCGCCGAGGTCGGCATCCGATTTCGCCATGAACTTCTCGAAATCGGGGCCGGCGGCCCAGATCACGCCGAAGCCGCGCTGCGCCATGAAGTCCTTGTACTCCTTGCCGTCGTAGACTCGCTTGAGCGCCCCGCCCAGGGCAGCTTCAACGTCCTTGGGGATGCCCTTGGGCGCGACGATGCCGCGCCAGGCGCCCAGCTGCCAGTCGCTGCCGGTGGCGGCTTTGAGGGTTGGCACGTTGGGATACAGGGCCGCGGGTTGGGACGCCATGACGGCGAGGCTCCTGACTTTGCCGGCGTCGATAAGCGAGCGCGCTTCGGGGAGCGAGCACGGCGCGAATTCCACGCCGCCCGCCACCAGGTCCTGCAGTCCCGGCGCCGCGCCGTTGGAGGGCACCCACGGCACCGAGGCCGGATCGAGTTTCAGGTCCTTGAGCATGCCGGCCACCGCGAGGTGCCAGATGCCGCCCTGGCCAGTACCCGAGGCCTTGAACTTGCCAGGGTTGGCTTTGACCGCGGCCAGCACGTCCTGCATGTTCTTGTAGGGCGAATCGGCGCGCACCTGGAATCCCGCGGGATCCAGGTTGACCAGGGCGATCGGCGTGTAGGAACTGTATTTGAGTTCGGTGAGGCCCTGCCAGTGCATCATGGCAATTTCCACGGTCGCCATCCCGATGGTGTAGCCGTCGGGCGGGGCGGTGGCGATCGCGCTGTGGCCCACCACGCCGTTGCCGCCGGTGCGGTTGACCACGTTGATCGGCTGCTTCAGGTCCTTTTCCATCAGGCTGGCGATGATGCGCGCCGTGGCGTCGGTGCCGCCGCCCGCGCCCCAGGGGACGATGAGCTGGACCGGACGCTGCGGGTATTGCGCCTGTGCGGC
>JANMXB010000600.1:0-3366 GCA_031380765.1 Pseudomonadota bacterium
ATCCGCGCGCGAAAGATTGGCGGCCAACAGGGCCAGGCCGTTGAGCGCCGCAAGCTCGACCAGCGGCCGGTAGTCGGGCCATCGCCATCCTTTGCGATCAAAGCGGCCGGCGTCGGCAAGGCGTTCCGGATCGCGCTCGCCGCGGGCGCGCGCTGCTTCGAGCGTAGGCTGGTGCTGCAGGTCGAACTGCTCCATCGCGAGGGCGGGGAGTCGTCCCGCGTCCAGCATGGCCTTGAGAATCTCCGCCTGCAAGCGATGGTGCGCGGCGTTGTCGTGCACTTCGCCAAGAATGACAAAAGGCGACGCGATCGCACGGCGCATCACGTCGCCACGCGAGAGGGACCCGCCGGTTCGCGTGTCGAGGATGGGCCCGTCGCCTGGAGCGCCCCCGGCGAAATCGGGCCTCGCGGCCGAATTCCATCCTGTCGAGCACGCCGTCAACAGGCTGACTACAGCGAATAAAACAAGGCACCCCCGGATCCGAAGCTGGCTCATCCCCGCCAGCTTAGCCCAACGCGTCCGATGCTAGACTTTGCCCACGTTCCCAAGCGAGAGGCCGGCCATGAAGGGCGACAAAACCGTCATCCAGCACCTGAACAAAGTCCTTTTCAACGAGCTCACGGCGATCAACCAGTATTTCCTCCACGCGCGCATGTTCGGCAATTGGGGCCTCAAGAAGCTCGAGGACTACGAAAAAAACGAGTCGATCGACGAGATGAAGCATGCCGACCGGCTGATCGAGCGGATCCTGTTTCTCGAAGGCCTGCCGAACCTGCAGGACCTCGGCAAGCTGATGATCGGCGAGGATGTGCCGGAAGCGCTCGGATGCGACCTCAAGATGGAGCAGAAGGCGCATCCCGACCTCAAGGCAGCGATCGCCCATTGCGAGACCGTCGGCGACTATGTTTCACGCGAGTTATTCGAAAGCATCCTCGAGTCGGAGGAGGAGCACATCGACTGGCTGGAGACGCAGATCGAATTGATCAAGAGCATCGGCCTGCAAAACTACCTCCAGAGCCAGATGGCGCCCGCCAGCTAGCCACTTCTTTCAGCAGCCAGTCGGCGGCGCGCTCGGCGATCACTGCGGCCCTTGGTCAAGGGGAGGAGCACGTACGAATTTGTATGAAAATGTAAATTCTGCGAGCCGCCGGGGCGAGGGGTGCGGAATTGCCGCCGCAAAGTGAGCACTATGCACACTACGTCACGCTTTTTCTTGCCATTCTCATGATATATATCACCCCTCGTTTGTAGGTATTTTGCCGACAGGTCGCCTTCGATTTGCCGGTCAGCCCTTTTTGGGGGGTATTTCGTGATCAAAAACCGTCGCTTAGCGGGTCGCTCGACCCTTACCGTTTCCACCGCAAAAGGCGCTTACCCCGCTCTACTCGCATCCGCGCTTACGCTGGCCGTACAGGCAGCCTATGCGCAACAGCTTCCAACCGGAGGCCAGGTGGCTGCCGGCGCCGCGGTGATCTCGAATCCAAGCGTCCAGTCGCTTCGGGTCGATCAAAGCACCCAGAACGCCATCCTCAACTGGCAGAGCTTCTCGATCGGCGCGGGCAACTCGGTCGTATTCCAGCAGCCCAGCGCGAGCTCGATCGCCCTTAACCGCGTCCTCGGCAACAGCGCCTCGGAAATCTTCGGCTCTCTTTCGGCCAATGGCCAGCTGTTCCTCGTCAATCCGAATGGCGTGCTGTTCGGCCGCGGGTCCCAGGTCGATGTTGGCGGTATCGCCGCCTCGACCCTCGGGATCAAGGACGCCGACTTCATGTCGGGGCGCTATGTCTTCACGAATAGCGGCGGCGCGGGCAGCGTCGTCAACGAGGGCAACATCACCACGCTTTCTGGTTACGCGGCCCTCATCGGACCCCAGGTCAGCAACACCGGGGTGATCAACGCGCGCATGGGCACCGCCGCCATGGCGGCCGGCGATGCGGTCACGCTGGACATGATTGGCGATGGCCTCATCAGCGTTCGCGTGGATCTCGCGGCGGTGAATGCTTCGGCGATCAACAAAGGCACCATCACGGCCGATGGCGGAAATGTGCTGATGACGGCGCGCTCGGCGAATGCGCTGCTGGATACCGTGGTCAACAACGAAGGCGTGATCCGCGCGAACGCGATCGCCGAGCGTGGCGGTTCGATTTATCTGGATGGCGGCTCGACGGGGGTGACGAGTGTGTCCGGCACTTTGGAAGCGTCGGGGCTGGGAGCGGGGCAGAAGGGCGGAGCGGTCACTGTGCTGGGTGACAAGGTTGGGTTGTTCGGGAATGCGGCGCTGAATGTTTCGGGCGATGCGGGTGGTGGGACGGTGCTTGTTGGGGGCAACTGGCAGGGGCAAGGGCCGGAGGCAAATTCCAGGGCAACGTTCATGGACACAGGTACTTCCATCAACGCCAACGCGGTGTCGACGGGCAACGGCGGCAAGGTTGTTCTGTGGTCGGATAACAGCACGAAGGCTGCCGGAACTATTTCGGCGCGCGGTGGTGCCGGTGCAGGCGATGGTGGAAATGTCGAGGTCTCCGGCAAGCAGAATCTTCTTTGGGTGGGTACGGCCGACCGCCGCGCACCGAACGGCCGTGCAGGCCTACTGCTCCTTGATCCTAGCGACCTGACGATTCAGACAACGGGCGACATCAATGTAAACGCCGCGACTCCGTTCGCTCCTCTTGGTGCCGGAGGCGCAACGATCGGATGGGACACGATTACTGGCCTGGGAGGCCTCGTCGGCGGTCCGACGACGGTGACTACTGTAGGGACGCCAGCATTTGGCGCTGAGACAGGCACTATCACCATCCAGAATGGAACAACTTATAACAGCGTGAATCAACTTACGATTTCTGCGGCCAATAACATCACGTTCGTAGCCGGTCAGAACGTAACCAATTCCGGTTTGGGCAACTTGATTCTCAGTACTGCTGGGACAGGTGCCATCGCGTTAAGTACAGCCAATCTGAGTACCGTCGGCGCGATTCAACTTAACAGCGCCACAACGGCAAATGGCTCTGGAACAATTGCGACAGGCACTGGGCTCACTGTGTCAACTGCGAGTGGATCTTCGACATTGTCGGGGGTCATTTCCGGCGCGGGAGGACTGACCAAGTCGGGCACGGGCACTCTCGACCTCTCGGGCATTAACAGCTACACCGGCGCGACCAACGTCACTGCTGGGGGCA
Organism: Pseudomonadota bacterium; assembly: GCA_031380765.1. Lineage (GTDB taxonomy): Bacteria > Pseudomonadota > Gammaproteobacteria > Burkholderiales > SG8-39 > SZAS-79. Next base: position 3,177 of record JANMXB010000600.1, read on the forward strand.
CGCTCATCGCTTCGAACGCCAGCGCGTTGGGCGCCGTGGGCACAGGGACAACCGTGGCGAGTGGTGCGACGCTCAACATCAACGGCGTGAACATCAGCACCGAGCCGTTGAATCTGGCGGGTACGGGCGTGAGCAGTGCGGGCGCGCTCACCAGCACAGGCACTGCGGTAGCCGGCGGGGCGGTCGCCCT